>NZ_JBJGYV010000075.1:0-579 GCF_054050175.1 Geodermatophilus sp. SYSU D00697 | reverse complement strand
TGGTGCCCAACTTCGTGCCCGCCGGGGTGCACGTGGTGCTGCACTCGGAGAACGGCATCCTGGGCGTGGGCCCCTACCCGTTCGAGGGCGAGGAGGACCCGGACCTGATCAACGCCGGCAAGGAGACCGTGACCATCCTGCCCGGCGCGAGCTTCTTCGACTCCGCGACCAGCTTCGCGATGATCCGCGGCGGCCACCTGGACCTGGCCGTGCTCGGCGCGATGCAGGTCAATCCGCGCGGCGACCTGGCCAACTGGCTGATCCCGGGCAAGATGGTCAACGGCATGGGCGGCGCGATGGACCTGGTCCACGGCGCCCGCAAGGTGATCATCATGATGGAACACCTCGCCCGCGACGGCTCCCCCAAGCTCCTGGCCGAGTGCACCCTGCCGCTGACCGGCCGGGCCTGCGTGGACCGGGTGATCACCGACCTGGCCGTCATCGACATCACCCCGGCCGGGTTCACCCTCGTCGAGACCGCTCCCGGCGTCACCCCCGACGACGTCGCCAAGGCCACCGACGCCCCCCTGACCATCCCCGACACCGTCCCCGAGATGACGCTGCCCGCCACCGCCTGAG
>NZ_JBJGYV010000074.1:0-595 GCF_054050175.1 Geodermatophilus sp. SYSU D00697 | reverse complement strand
GGCACGCTGGCCGAGCGGTTGCGCGCCGGCGGCGCGGGCATCCCGGCGTTCTACACCCCCACCGGCGTGGGCACGATGGTCGCCGATGGCGGCATCCCGGTGCGCTACGACGCCGCCGGCAACGTGGTGGCGACCTCCCGGCCCAAGGAGGTGCGCGAGTTCGACGGGCAGCAGTACGTGCTGGAGACCGCGCTGCGCGCGGACTTCGGGCTGGTCCGCGCCGCGGTCGGTGACCGGCACGGCAACCTGGTGTTCCACGAGTCGGCGCGCAACTTCAACCCGCTGGCGGGCATGGCCGCCCGGATCTGCATCGCCGAGGTCGAGACGCTGGTCGAGCCCGGCCAGATCCGCCCCGAGGACGTGCACCTGCCCGGGGTGTTCGTCGACCGGATCGTGCGCGCCGATCCCGAGGACAAGAAGATCGAGAAGCTCACCACCCGCCCCCGCCCCGCTCCGGCCACCCCGGCCGCGGCCGGGGACGAGGCCGTGCAGGAAGGCGCCTGAGATGCCGTTGACCCGCGACCAGCTCGCCGCCCGCGTCGCTCTGGAGCTGGAGGACGGCGCCTACGTCAACCTGGGCATCGGCATGCCCACC
>NZ_JBJGYV010000073.1:0-836 GCF_054050175.1 Geodermatophilus sp. SYSU D00697 | reverse complement strand
TGCTGCCCCGCGCCGCGGAGCTGTCCATCCGCCGGCTCGAGGCGGTCGTGGCCGCGGAGCTGGCCGCCCGCGACGCCGCCGCGGCCGAGTCCCGCCGCGCCGACGCCGCCCGCGGCGCCAACGTCGGGGTGCGCCCGGTCGGTGATGGGATCTCGGAGCTGGTGGCCACCATGCCGCACGAGCTGGCCGCCGCCTGCCGGCAGACCCTCGACGGGCTGGCCCGGGCCGCGGCCAGGGCCGGGGACGAGCGGCCGCTGGGCGTGCTGCGGGTCGGCGCGCTGGCCGATCTGGTGCTGCGGCCCTGGGATGCCCAGCGGGAGCCGGTGGCCGCGCACCTGACCATCACCGCCCCGCTGGACGCGCTCACCCCGCAGCGGTTCCCGGCCGCGGGCGCCCCCGCAGCGGTTCCCGGCCGCGGGTGCGCCGGGGGCGGTGCCCGCGCCGGGGCGGTGCCCGCGCCGGTCGGGGAGGTGGACGGGCAGCCGATCACCGCCGCGCACCTGCGCGAGCCGCTGATCCAGCTCGACGCGGTCTGCCCCGGCGGGCTGCAGGCCCCGGCCGGAGGCATCCTCACCCTGGCCCTCACCGACCCCGGCGGCGCGCTGCGGGCCACCACCACCGGCCAGGCCGACCAGGTCCTGCGCCGCGGCTGCCCGCGGCATCCCGGCGATCCCGGCTGCGGGTGCGCGGTGCTCGACCGCCCTCCGGCCACCGGCGCCTATCGGCCCACCGCCGCCCAGCGGCTGTGGGTGAGCACCCGCGACCGCACCTGCGCCCATCCCGGCTGCGCCCATCGGGCCGGCTGGGCCGAGCTGGACCACCTGCTCCGGCACGCC
>NZ_JBJGYV010000072.1:0-846 GCF_054050175.1 Geodermatophilus sp. SYSU D00697 | reverse complement strand
CACCGACCTGCACTACCGCGAGGGCGGGATCAACGACGAGTTCCCGTTCCTGCTCGGCCACGAGGCCGCCGGGACCGTCTCCGCCGTCGGCGAGGGCGTCACCAACGTCGCCGTCGGCGACTACGTCATCCTCAACTGGCGCGCGGTGTGCGGGCAGTGCCGCGCCTGCCTCAAGGGCGAGCTGCAGTACTGCTTCAACACCTCCAACGCGGCTCAGAAGATGACCCTGGCCGACGGCACCGAGCTGTCCCCGGCGCTGGGCATCGGCGCGTTCGTGGAGAAGACGCTGGTCCACTCCGGCCAGTGCACCAAGGTCGACCCCGCCGCCCCGGCCACCGCCGCCGGCCTGCTCGGCTGCGGCGTGATGGCCGGCGTCGGCGCGGCGATCAACACCGGCGCGGTCCAGCGCGGGGAGAGCGTGGCCGTGTTCGGCTGCGGCGGCGTCGGCGACGCCGCCATCGCCGGCGCCAAGCTGGCCGGCGCCACCACGATCATCGCCGTCGACATCGACGACCGGAAGCTGGAGTGGGCGCGCAAGTTCGGCGCCACCCACACCGTCAACTCCACGAACACCGACGCGGTGGAGGCGATCAAGGGCCACACCGGCGGCTTCGGCGTGGACGTCGCGATCGACGCGGTCGGCCACCCGGCGGTGTTCGAGCAGGCCTTCTACGCCCGCGACCTGGCCGGCCGCGTGGTGCTCGTCGGCGTCCCCACCCCGGACATGACGATCACCCTGCCGCTGATCGAGGTCTTCGGCCGCGGCGGGGCGCTGAAGTCGAGCTGGTACGGCGACTGCCTGCCCAGCCGGGACTTCCCGATGCTGGTCGACCTGTACCTGCAGGG
>NZ_JBJGYV010000071.1:0-997 GCF_054050175.1 Geodermatophilus sp. SYSU D00697 | reverse complement strand
CCTAGACGAGTAAGTCCGAAGTCCGGTCAGTGGTCATAGGCGATCAGGGAGCGGGTGACTGGCTGGCCGGTGGCCCGGTTGTGCCAGATGGCGGCGGTGAGCGCGAGTAGCCGCTGAGCGACTCGGGTGGTCACGCCGGTCAGGCTGCGTCCGCCGTGCAGTTCCAGATCGAGCTGGCCTTTAAGGGTGTCGTAGACGGACTCGATCAGCTGCCGGATCGGGGCCAGCAGCGCCTGGCCGGGCCGGGGTGCGCGGTTGCGGTAGGAGGGGCGCAGCAGGTCCGCGCCGCGGGCGTGCAGATAGTCGTCGAGTTCGGCGGAGACGTAGCCCTTGTCGGCGATGAGGAGCAGGCCAGGGCGGTCGGCGAGCAGGTCGGCGTCGGCGTCGAGGACGCACAGCAGCACCTGGCGTTCGTCGATCTTGGGGTCGGCCAGCGCCCAGCTGATCGGCAGCCCGGCCGGGGTGCAGATCAGGTGCAGCCGCAGTCCCCAGAACCAGCGCGAATGGCTGGGGCAGTAGCTGTAGCCGGCGATGCCGGCCAGGTCCGAGCGGTGCACGGTGGGTCGGGAGCGGGCGCACTCGACCGGAGTGGAGTCGACCAGCCAGACCGGATCGGCCCACAGGTCGGTGTCGGCGGCCAGCTTCCGGATGAGTTGCTTGAACAGCGGCAACGCCGCTCGCAGCCGCTTGTTGTAGCCGGACTGGCCGGGCAGATAGGGAAAGGCGCCGGGCAGCGCGGCGGGCACCAGCCGCAGCCAGCGCGCCTCGGAGTGCACGCCCAGCAGGACCTGGGCCACGGCCAAGGTCAGCAACTCGGAGTCGGTCAGCCGCGGGCGGCGTCCGGCGCGCCCGCGAGAGGCCAGATCGTCGTCGATGCGGACGTAGAGTGCGGTCAGGAGGGTGTTGAGGTCGGTCGTCACAACCCGAGCCTGAACACCCTCCGTCCGCGTCTACAGCGCCCTTCGACCCTCCGGGTCGATAGGACTTACTCGTCTAG
>NZ_JBJGYV010000070.1:0-1509 GCF_054050175.1 Geodermatophilus sp. SYSU D00697 | reverse complement strand
GCTCACTGGAGCACCCTCGACGGGCCGGTGACTGACTGACAGGGTCGCTGGCGCACCCCGGGTCCCCACCGGATCACTGCCATGCCGGCTTGCTGGAGGTCACAGCCAGACTGAGTTCTGCAGGATCCGGTGGCCCGGGACGTGCCGACTGGCGACAGGGCTGAGCGCCTCGAGCGCCGATCAGTGAGCGACCGGCGTGCACGTCCCGAGACCACCGGGTGCTTCCCCGCTGCTGCAACAGCCAGGAGGCACGACATGAACAATCCCACCGTCACCTTCGCCCCGACAGGGGCGGTGTTCGCCGGCATCGACTGGGCCGGCGCCGACCACGCGGTCTGCGTCGTCGACGCCGCTGGGGCAGTGCTGTGGCGCCACACGATCACCCACAGCCGGGTCGGGCTGAGCCGGCTCACGACTCGCTTGACCGAGCTGGGGGCGGTCCGGGTCGGCATCGAGCGCCCGGATGGGCCGGTGGTGGAGGCGCTGCTGGACGCCGGTCTACCGGTTGCTGTGGTGCCGCCGCGGCAGGTGAAGAACCTGCGCTCCCGCTACCGCGGTGCGGGCAAGGACGACCGGTTCGACGCCCATCTGCTGGCCGACACGATGCGCACCGACGGCCACCGCTACACCGATCTGACCCGGGACACCCCGGCCACGACCGGCCTGCGCGCGCTGGTCCGCGCACGACAGAACCTGGTTGAGGTCCGGGTCGGGCTGGTCAACCAGCTGCGGCACACCCTGGAACTGGCCTTTCCTGCCGCGGTCGGGCTGTTCTTCGACCTGCACAGCCCCATCGCCCGCGCGTTCCTGCACCGCTTCCCGACCGCCGGGGAGGCCGCCGCACTCGATGAAGAGGCCATGGCCGACTGGCTGGCCGCCGAGGGCTACTGCGGACGCACCCCGGCCGCGGTCTTCATCGACCGGCTGCGCACCGCCCCGGCCGGCCTCACCGGCATCGAAGCCGCTGCTCGCCGACACATCACCCTGGCGCTGCTGGCCGCCATCGACGCGATCGAGAACCAGGCCGCCGAGCTCACCCGCCGGATCAAAGAAGCACTCGCCCTGCACCCCGACGCCCTCATCTTCACCAGCCTGCCCCGCGCCGGCCAGATCAGGGCTGCTGCGCTGCTAGCCGAGATCGGCGACGCGCGCGGCCGCTATCCCAACGCCGCCGCACTCGCCGCCGCGGCCGGCGCCTGCCCGGTCACCTTCGAATCGGGCAGACACCGCGCGGTCGGCTTCCGCCACGCCGCCGACGCCAAACTCCGCCGCGCGCTCACCGACTTCGCCGACGACTCCCGCCACGCCAACCCCTGGGCCGCCGACATCCACAC
Organism: Geodermatophilus sp. SYSU D00697; assembly: GCF_054050175.1. NCBI lineage: Bacteria > Bacillati > Actinomycetota > Actinomycetes > Geodermatophilales > Geodermatophilaceae > Geodermatophilus > Geodermatophilus sp. SYSU D00697. The sequence continues at coordinate 175 of NZ_JBJGYV010000070.1, read as the reverse complement.
CCGGGCCCGAGCCCGCGGCATGCGCCACCCACACGCCGTTCGGGTCCTCGCCCGCGCCTGGACCGCGATCATCTGGCGCTGCTGGCACGACCGCGTTCCCTACGACCCGGACCGCCACGGCGCCCTCACCCGATACCTCGGTCAGGGAACCGCGGCGGCGGCTTGACACAGGGCT
>NZ_JBJGYV010000069.1:0-1543 GCF_054050175.1 Geodermatophilus sp. SYSU D00697 | reverse complement strand
CCGCGGTGGTCGGCTCGAGGAGCGGGGGGCCGGAGGCCTCCCCGACGAGGGCCGGCAGGGGCTCAGCGCGACAGGGGTACGGAACCTGGCCGCGGTGGTCGGCTCGAGGAGCGGGGGGCCGGAGGCCTCCCCGACGAGGGCCGGCAGGGGCTCAGCGCGACAGGGGTACGGAACCTGGCCGCGGTGGTCGGCTCGAGGAGCGGGGGGCCGGAGGCCTCCCCGACGAGGGCCGGCAGGGGCTCAGCGCGACAGGGGTACGGAACCTGGCCGCGGTGGGAGTCCGGAGGACGACAGAGTGCACAGAGTGCCTAGCCTCGGGGCCATGGGCACCGTCCTCAACGTCCTGCACGTCGTGGCCGCCGTCTTCCTCATCGGCCCGATGGCGCTGTTGCCGCACACAGCGCTGCGGGCCGTCCGGGCGGGCGACGTCCCCTCGGTGGAGCTGCTGACGCGGTCCACCCGGGTCTTCACGTGGGCGTCGCTGGCGGTGGCCCTGTTCGGGTTCGGCGTCTCCGGGGTGGAGGGCATCCCGCTGTCCCGGACGTGGCTGTGGCTGTCGATCGTGCTGTACCTGGTCGCGCTGGTGGTCAGCCTCGTCCTCGTCGTCCCCGCGCTCTCCCGCGCGTCGGCCGGCCTGCGGCGTGGCGACTCCTCCGCCAAGGCGCTCTACGGCCGGATCGCGGCCGGGGCCGGCGTCGTCACCCTGCTCCTGGTGGCCGTCGCGGTCCTCATGGTCTGGAAGCCCTGACCGACACGCCGGACGGCGGCCTCCCCCGCTCCCGAGCAGGTCAGCGGGACCCTCTGTGCGTGCTCGGTCACTCCCACGCGCTCTCGGGGCTCGCCGCGGGCGCCGCGACGCTGCCCTGGGCCCCGGTGGAGGGCCCCGTCGCCCAGGTCGCGTGGATCGCCGCGGCCGGCGGGTTCGCCATGCTGCCCGACCTCGACCACAGCGGCTCGACGGTCTCCGACATGTGGGGACCGATCACCGACGTGCCCTCCGGCGCGATCGGACGGCTGGCGCAGGGTCACCGCTGGGGCACCCACGACGCCGTCCTGGCCCCGCTCGCGTTCGGCGCGCTCGCCCTCGCCGCGGCGAACGCGTTCTGGTCGAGCCTGCTGCTGATCGCCCTGGCCATCGGGCTGGCACTGCGGGCCCTGCACTTCGTGATCCCCGGGCGGACGGAGAACACCGTCGTCGGCAACCTCGTGCTGTCCTGGGCCGGCGCGTGGCTGCTGCTCGAGCACATGCCCCAGCCCGCGTGGCTGCCGTACGCGGTGGCACTGGGCGTGCTGACCCACATCGCCGGAGACGCGCTCACCAAGCAGGGCGTCCCCGTGCCGCTGGTCTGGCTGCTCAAGCGCTGCCGGCTGGCGCTCACCCCGTTGCGCACCGGCACCGTGCTGGAGAAGGCGGTGCTGGCGCCCGGGTTCGTCCTGGTCACGCTGTGGTTCGTCTACGCCAACACCGGCGTGGGCACGGCGATCGGCCCCTGGCTGCACCTGGACTGACCGGCGGGGATCGGTGCGGGTGACCCGCACCGAT
>NZ_JBJGYV010000067.1:0-1689 GCF_054050175.1 Geodermatophilus sp. SYSU D00697 | reverse complement strand
CTGCGAGGCGTGGGGGGCGAGGGCGGCCCGCTCGCAGGGGCCCGCGCCGAGCCTGCGAGGCGTGGGGGGCGAGGGCGGCCCGCTCGCAGGGGCCCGCGCCGAGCCTGCGAGGCGTGGGGGGCGAGGGGGTCCTTCTAGGATCGACCGGTGCCGCCGACGATCACCGCCACCGACCGCCCGCTCGAGAAGCTCTCCGCCGACGCCGTCGTCGTCGGCATCGGCAAGGGGCCCGACGGCCCGTTGCCCACCCCCGGCGCGGAGGCTGTGGACCGGTTGCTCGGCGGCCGGCTGCTCACGGCACTGGCCGACCTCGGGGCGCGCGGCGCCGAGGACGAGGTGACGCGCCTGTCCTCGCTCGGGCAGGGCTCCTTCCCGGTCATCGCCGCCGTGGGTCTGGGCACCCCGCAGGCAGGCGGCGGTTACCCCGCCGAGGCGGTGCGCCGGGCCGCGGGAGCGGCTGGCCGGGCACTGAGCGGCCGGGCCTCGGTCGTCAGCCTGCTCGCCGCCGTCGGCGGGACGCCGGACGACCTGCGCCTGCACGCCGTGGGCGAGGGCCACCTGCTCGGGGCCTATGAGTTCACCGCGTACAAGTCCGCGCTCGACGGCCGGCCCACCCCGCCGCGGGAGTTCACCGTCGTCGTGCCCGACGCCGGGGACGCCCGCCCCGCGCTGGCCCGCGCGCGGGCCGTGGCCGACGCCGTGTCCCTGGTCCGCGACCTGGTCAACACCCCGCCCAACGACCTCTTCCCCGCCGAGCTGGCCGACCGCGGCGCGGCCGCCGGGAAGAAGGCGGGCCTGAAGGTGGAGGTCCTCGACGAGGAGGCGCTGGCGGCCGGGGGCTACGGGGGCATCCTCGCCGTCGGCGGCGGCTCGGTGCGCAAGCCCCGCCTGCTCCGGCTCACCTACTCCGGCAAGCGGGCCCGCAAGAAGATCGCGCTCGTCGGCAAGGGCATCACCTTCGACAGCGGCGGCCTGTCGATCAAGCCGGCCCTGAACATGCACCACATGACCAGCGACATGGCCGGTGCCGCCGCCGTGATCGCGACCGTGTGCCTGGTCGCTGAGCTCGGCCTGCCGGTCGAGGTCACCGCCACCGTGCCGATCGCGGAGAACCTGCCCAGCGGCACCGCCTACCGGCCGGCCGACGTGGTCACCTTCCGCAACGGCAAGAAGGCGGAGATCACCAACACCGACGCCGAGGGCCGGGTCGTGCTGGCCGACGCGATCGCGCGCGCGGCCGAGGACTCCCCCGACCACCTGCTGGAGACCTCGACCCTCACGGGGGCGCAGATGGTCGCGCTGGGCACCCGCACGTCGGGCGTCATGGGCAGCGACGACCTGCGCGACGCCGTCGTCGCCGCCAGCCGCCGCAGCGGCGAGCCCATGTGGCCGATGCCGATGCCCGCGGAGCTGCGCAAGGGCATCGACTCCCCCGTCGCGGACTTCGTCAACGCCAATCTCGACCGGATGGGCGGCATGCTGGTCGGTGCCCACTTCCTGGCCGAGTTCGTGCCGGCCGGGTTGCCGTGGGCCCACATCGACATCGCCGGGCCCAGCTACAACACCGGGGCGCCGTGGGGCTACACGCCCAAGGGCGGCACGGGCGTCCCCGTCCGGACGCTGCTGGCCACCATCGAGGACCTCATCGCCGAGTGACCTCCGCCGGCCGCGGCCCGGGACACCGGGCCG
>NZ_JBJGYV010000066.1:0-1954 GCF_054050175.1 Geodermatophilus sp. SYSU D00697 | reverse complement strand
CAGCAGGTGCACCTGCAGCCGACCGCCGGCGGGGCGCCGCGCCGGCTCACCGAGCACCCGCTGAGCGCCGGAGCCCCGGTGTGGTCGCCGGACTCCCGGCGGCTGGCCTACACCGCGCGGGTCCCGGAGGCGGGGCGCTACGGCACCGCACCAGGGGTCGGGCCCGAGGCCGAGCCGCCGCGGCTGATCACCACCCTGAAGTACCGGCTGGACGGCGTCGGCTTCGTCGTCGACCAGCGCAGTCACGTCTTCGTCCTCGACCTGCCCCCCGACGAGGCGGACGACGACGCGCCGCTGCCACAGCCGCGGCAGCTCACCGACGGACCCGCCGACGACTGCGACCCCGCCTGGAGCCCCGACGGCGCGGAGCTGGCCTTCGTCTCCGCCCGGCACCCGCGGGCCGACCGCGACCTCGTGCGGGACGTCTACGCCGTGCCGGCGGTGGGCGGGACACCGCGGCGGGTCACCGACGGACGGGGCGAGTGCTCCCTGCCCGCCTACGACCCCTCCGGCGCCTGGATCCACCTCACCGCCCGGCCCGACCTGGGGACCGACGGCGTGGACGACGTCGCCCGCAGCGCCACGCTGTGCCGCGTGCCGGCGACCGGCGGACCCCTGGAGCCGCTGCTGGACCCCGCGTCCACCGACCGCGGGGACGAGACGCCGGCGACCGTGCTGGCCGACGGGGCCGCGTACCTCGGCGTGCAGCGGCGCGGCGCGGTCGACCTGCTGCGCGTGCCGCTGGACGGGGGGACGCCCGAGGCGCTGGTCGACGGCCCGTTCACCGTCCGCGGGGTCGCCGTGGGCGGCGGCGTGGTGGTCGCGACCGTGGCGCACGACCGCTCCGCCGGTGAGCTCATCGCCATCACACCCGGCCGCCGGCGGCTGCTCACCGCCTTCGGGCGAGCGCTGGGCGGCACCGGGCGGCTGCACCGGGCCCGCGAGCACACCGCGACCGCGCCCGACGGGTACCCGGTGCACGGGTGGGTCACCGTGCCGGACGGCCCGGGGCCGCACCCGGTGCTGCTCGTGGTGCACGGCGGGCCCTACCGGCAGGTGGGCTGGTCACTCGTCGACGAGGTCCAGGTCCTCGTGTCGGCCGGGTACGCCGTCGTGCGGTGCAACCCGCGCGGCTCGTCGGGCTACGGGCAGGCGCACGGCCGGGCCCTCCGCGGCGCCTGGGGGACGGCGGACACCGCCGACGTCCTGGCCTTCCTCGACGCCGTCCTGGAGGACCCGGCTCTGGACGCCGACCGGGTCGGTGTGATGGGCGGCTCCTACGGCGGCTGGCTCACCGCGCACCTGATCGGGCGCACGACCCGCTTCGCGGCGGCGGTCGTGGAGCGCGCGGTGCTCGACCCGGTCAGCTTCGCCGGCTCCTCCGACATCGGGTGGTACTTCGCCGACCAGCACCTCGGGACCGACCCCGCGCGGCTGGCCGAGCAGGACGTGCTGGCGCAGGCCGGGGCGATCACCACACCGACGCTCGTCGTCCACTCCGAGCAGGACTGGCGCTGCCCGGTCGAGCAGGGGCTGCGGCTCTACACCGCGCTCAAGCGCCGCGGGGTCCCCTCGGAGCTGCTGCTGTTCCCGGGGGAGGGGCACGAGCTGTCCCGGTCCGGCCGGCCGCGGCACCGGCGGGCGCGGCTGGAGCACCTGCTGCGCTGGTGGGACAGGTGGCTGCCGACCGCGCAGGACCCCGACCCCGAGCTCGAGGAGCTGCCCGGCGAGGTGGTCGACGCGGACGCGCTGGCGGCCGCCGGCGACCGGCCCGAGCCGCTGACCGTGCGCGCCACCCGGCTGGACTGAGCGCGGTACCGAGCGTGCGCCGGCCGGGCGGCCTCCTGCCCGGCCGGGGGGGGGGGGGGGGGGGGGGGGGGGGGGGGGGGGGGGGGGGGGGGGGGGGGGGGGGGGGGGGGGGGGGGGGGGGGGGGGGGGGGGGGGGGGGCGGGGG
>NZ_JBJGYV010000065.1:0-2024 GCF_054050175.1 Geodermatophilus sp. SYSU D00697 | reverse complement strand
AACCCCGTGGTCAGTGAGCTGATCGGGCGGAGCAACCGGCTGGGTGGCGATCCGCGGAACACCAACTACGCGGGGGGGAACACCTCGGCCAAGGGTGCCGGGGTCGATCCGGTGACCGGGGGTCCGGTGGAGTTGTTGTGGGTGAAGGGCTCGGGGGGTGATCTGGGCACGCTGAGCGAGGCGGGGCTGGCGGTGTTGCGGCTGGACCGGTTGCGGGCGCTGGTGGAGGTCTATCCGGGGGTGGAGCGGGAGGACGAGATGGTGGCGGCGTTCGACTTCTGCCTGCACGGGCGGGGTGGGGCGGCGCCGTCGATCGACACGGCGATGCACGGGCTGGTCCAGGCCGCGCACGTGGACCATCTGCATCCCGATTCGGGGATCGCGCTGGCCACGGCGGCCGAGGGGGAGGCGCTGACCCGGGAGTGTTTCGGGGACCGGGTGGTGTGGGTGCCCTGGCGGCGGCCGGGGTTCCAGCTGGGCCTGGACATCGCCGCGATCGCGAGGGAGCACCCGCAGGCGATCGGCTGCGTGCTGGGCGGGCACGGGATCACCGCCTGGGGGGCGACCGGCGAGGCGTGCGAGGCCAACTCGCTGGAGATCATCCGCACCGCGGAGCGGTTCCTGGCCGAGCGGGGCAGGCCCGAGCCGTTCGGTGCGGTGGTGCCCGGCTTCGAGGCGCTGGACCCCGCCGAGCGCCGGCACCGCGCCGCGGCGCTGGCGCCGGTGATCCGCGGGCTGGTGAGCACCGACCGCCCGCAGGTGGGGCACTTCACCGACACCGAGGTGGTGCTGGAGTTCCTGTCCCGGGAGAAGCTGCAGCCCTTGGCCGCGCTGGGCACGAGCTGTCCGGACCACTTCCTGCGCACCAAGGTGCGCCCGCTGGTGGTCGATCTGCCCGGTACCGCGCCGGTGGCCGAGGTGATCGCCCGGCTGCGGGAGCTGCACCAGGCCTACCGGGCCGGGTACGCGGCCTACTACGCCCGGCACGCCACGCCGGACTCCCCGCCGATGCGGGGGGCCGATCCGGCGATCGTGCTGGTGCCCGGGGTGGGCATGTTCAGCTTCGGCGCGACCAAGCAGACCGCCCGGGTGGCCGGGGAGTTCTACCTCAACGCGATCAACGTGATGCGCGGCGCCGAGGCCGTCTCCAGCTACGCCCCGATCGACGAGGCCGAGAAGTTCCGCATCGAGTACTGGGCGCTGGAGGAGGCCAAGCTCGCCCGGCTGCCGGCGCCCAAGCCGCTGGCCACCCGCATCGCGCTGGTCACCGGCGCGGCCTCGGGGATCGGCCGGGCGATCGCCCACCGGCTGGCCGCCGCCGGCGCCTGCGTCATCGTCGCCGACCTGGACGCGGGCCAGGCCACCGCCGCCGCCGCGGAGATCGGCGGCCCGGATGTGGCCGTCGGCGTCGCCGCCGACGTGTCCGATGCCGAGGCCGTCGCCGAGGCCTTCCGCGCGGCGGTGCTGGCCTTCGGCGGGGTGGACCTGGTGGTCAACAACGCCGGGCTGTCGATCTCCAAGCCGCTGCTGGAGACCACCGAGGCCGACTGGGACCTGCAGCACGACGTGATGGCCAAGGGCAGCTTCCTGGTCTCCCGCGCGGCCGCCGCGCTGATGATCGAGCAGGGCATGGGCGGGGACATCGTCTACATCTCCTCCAAGAACGCCGTGTTCGCCGGGCCGGCCAACATCGCCTACTCCTCGACCAAGGCCGACCAGGCCCACCAGGTGCGGCTGCTGGCCGCCGAACTGGGCGAGCACCAGATCCGGGTCAACGGGATCAACCCCGACGGCGTGGTCCGCGGCTCGGGCATCTTCGCCGGCGGCTGGGGCGCCCAGCGCGCGGCGGTCTACGGCGTGCCCGAGGAGGAACTGGGCGCCTTCTACGCCCAGCGCACCCTGCTCAAGCGCGAGGTCCTGCCCGACCACGTCGCCGACGCCGTCTACGCCCTCACCGCCGGGGACCTGTCCCGCACCACCGGCCTGCACATCCCCGTCGACTCCGGCGTCGCCGCCGCCTTCCT
>NZ_JBJGYV010000064.1:0-3776 GCF_054050175.1 Geodermatophilus sp. SYSU D00697 | reverse complement strand
CCCAACCCCTCGTGGGAGGGAGCCGTCGAAGGCGGGATCGGCGATTGGGACGAAGTCGTAACAAGGTAGCCGTACCGGAAGGTGCGGCTGGATCACCTCCTTTCTAAGGAGCACTGGCCGCCAGATCCTGGATCTGGTGGTCCAGGGCCGCGCCCGGACCGTGATCGCCTGCTCGTGCCGAGCCGGCGGCGGGTGTTCGGGGTGGTGCTCGAGGGTGGAACGCTGACCAGTTCGGCCGGCAGCCGGTGGCTGCTCCTGGTACGGCGCCCCCTTTGCGGGGGTGTGGGGAACGGAGCGGGTGCGGGGGGTCGGGCGTAGGCACGCTGTTGGGTCCTGAGGGAGCGGACCCCACCGTCGTCTGCCGGACTGTGTCCGGAGGGCGGGGTGAGGGGGCACCTCGGTCAGGGCCGGTTCGGTCGCGTACCACCACACGCCGGGGGCGTGTGGGTTCGGCGGGGCGGTGGGGGCCGGTGGCTGGTGGGTCGTTGAGAACTGCACAGTGGACGCGAGCATCTTTCTTGTTTGTAGGTGTGACCGGCCGGTCCGCGCGCGCGTGCGCGTGCGGAGGGTCGGGTAGTTGTGTGGCCAAGTTGTTAAGGGCACACGGTGGATGCCTGGGCACCAGGAGCCGATGAAGGACGTAGGAGGCTGCGATAAGCCTCGGGGAGCTGCCAACCGAGCGTTGATCCGAGGATGTCCGAATGGGGGAACCCCGCACCAGTCATGTGGTGTGACCCGCGCCTGAACACATAGGGCGTGTGGAGGGAACGTGGGGAAGTGAAACATCTCAGTACCCACAGGAGAAGAAAACAACCGTGATTCCGTGAGTAGTGGCGAGCGAAAGCGGAGGAGGCTAAACCGTTTCCATGTGATACCCGGCAGGGGTTGTGGAGGCGGGGTCGTGGGACCGTTCGCGCAGCTCTGCCGGGCTGCGGGGGAGTGAGAAAGACTCCGTGTTAGTGGAAGGCCTCTGGAAGGGGTCGCCGTAGAGGGTGACAGCCCCGTACACGAAAACACGGGTCCTCCCGAGCGTGTTTCCCAAGTAGCACCGAGCCCGTGAAATTCGGTGTGAATCCGGCGGGACCACCCGCTAAGCCTGAATACTCCCTGGTGACCGATAGCGGACAAGTACCGTGAGGGAAAGGTGAAAAGTACCCCGGGAGGGGAGTGAAATAGTACCTGAAACCGTGTGCCTACAAGCCGTGAGAGCCGTCAATGCACCCCTCGCGGGTGCGCGGTGATTGCGTGCCTTTTGAAGAATGAGCCTGCGAGTTAGCGGTACGTGGCGAGGTTAACCCGTGAGGGGCAGCCGTAGCGAAAGCGAGTCCGAACAGGGCGATTTCAGTCGCGTGCTCTAGACCCGAAGCCGAGTGATCTACCCATGGCCAGGTTGAAGCGCGGGTAAGACCGCGTGGAGGACCGAACCCACCAGGGTTGAAAACCTGGGGGATGAGCTGTGGGTAGGGGTGAAAGGCCAATCAAACTCGGTGATAGCTGGTTCTCCCCGAAATGCATTTAGGTGCAGCGTCGCGTGTTTCTTGCCGGAGGTAGAGCACTGGATGGCCGATGGGCCCCACAAGGTTACTGACGTCAACCAAACTCCGAATGCCGGTAAGTGAGAGCGCGGCAGTGAGACTGCGGGCGATAAGGTTCGTAGTCGAGAGGGAAACAGCCCAGATCATCGGCTAAGGCCCCTAAGCGTGTGCTAAGTGGAAAAGGATGTGGGATCGCAGAGACAACCAGGAGGTTGGCTTAGAAGCAGCCACCCTTGAAAGAGTGCGTAATAGCTCACTGGTCAAGTGGTTCCGCGCCGACAATGTAGCGGGGCTCAAGCACACCGCCGAAGCCGTGGCATTCCAGCATCACCCCGTCGACCGCTCTTGCGGCGGCCGGCCAGGGGCTGGGATGGGTAGGGGAGCGTCGCGTGGCGAGGGAAGCGGCGGAGGAATCCAGCCGTGGACGCCACGCGAGTGAGAATGCAGGCATGAGTAGCGAGAGGGGAGTGAGAACCTCCCCCGCCGGAAGACCAAGGGTTCCTGGGCCAGGCTAATCCGCCCAGGGTGAGTCGGGACCTAAGGCGAGGCCGACAGGCGTAGTCGATGGACAACGGGTTGATATTCCCGTACCCGCGAAGGAACGCCCATGCCGAACCCAGCGATGCTAACCGCCCCAAACCGCTCGGGTGCACTTGTGTGCCCGGGTGGGAGTAGCGCGGGATCCGGACTGGTAGTAGGCAAGCGATGGGGTGACGCAGGAAGGTAGTCCTACCGGTGAGTGGTAGTACCGGTGCAAGGGTGTGGCCCGACACGTAGGCAAATCCGCGTGTCATCAGGGTGAGGCCTGACGCATAGCCGAGTGAGGCGAATGGGATGATCCTATGCTGCCGAGAAAAGCCTCTAGCGAGTTCCGAGCGGCCCGTACCCCAAACCAACTCAGGTGGTCAGGTAGAGAATACCGAGGCGATCGAGCGAACTGTGGTTAAGGAACTCGGCAAAATGCCCCCGTAACTTCGGGAGAAGGGGGACCCTTTTCCGTCAAGGCCCGCGCGGCCGGCAGCGGAGGGGGGTCGCAGAGACCAGTGAGAAGCGACTGTTTACTAAAAACACAGGTCCGTGCGAAGTCGTAAGACGATGTATACGGACTGACGCCTGCCCGGTGCTGGAACGTTAAGGGGACGGGTTAGCTCTTCGGGGCGAAGCTCAGAACTCAAGCGCCAGTAAACGGCGGTGGTAACTATAACCATCCTAAGGTAGCGAAATTCCTTGTCGGGTAAGTTCCGACCTGCACGAATGGCGTAACGACTTCTCAGCTGTCTCAACCACAGGCTCGGCGAAATTGCACTACGAGTAAAGATGCTCGTTACGCGCGGCAGGACGGAAAGACCCCGGGACCTTCACTACAGCTTGATATTGGTGTTCGGTTCGGCTTGTGTAGGATAGGTGGGAGACTGTGAAGTCCGCACGCCAGTGTGGATGGAGTCGCCGTTGAAATACCACTCTGGTCGAATTGGATGTCTAACCTCGGTCCGTGATCCGGATCAGGAACAGTGTCAGGTGGGTAGTTTAACTGGGGCGGTTGCCTCCCAAAATGTAACGGAGGCGCCCAAAGGTTCCCTCAGCCTGGTTGGCAATCAGGTGTCGAGTGCAAGTGCACAAGGGAGCTTGACTGTGAGACCGACGGGTCGAGCAGGAGCGAAAGCTGGGACTAGTGACCCGGCACCGGCATGTGGAAGCGGTGTCGCTCAACGGATAAAAGGTACCCCGGGGATAACAGGCTGATCTTCCCCAAGAGTCCATATCGACGGGATGGTTTGGCACCTCGATGTCGGCTCGTCGCATCCTGGGGCTGGAGTAGGTCCCAAGGGTTGGGCTGTTCGCCCATTAAAGCGGTACGCGAGCTGGGTTTAGAACGTCGTGAGACAGTTCGGTCCCTATCCGCCGTGCGCGTAAGAGACTTGCGAAGAGCTGTCCCTAGTACGAGAGGACCGGGACGGACGAACCTCTGGTGTGCCAGTTGTACCGCCAGGTGCACTGCTGGTTGGCTACGTTCGGCAGGGATAACCGCTGAAAGCATCTAAGCGGGAAGCTCGCTTCAAGATGAGGTCTCTCACCGGGACAACCGGGTAAGGCCCCCGCCCAGACCAGCGGGTTGATAGGCCGGAGGTGGAAGCGCCGCAAGGCGTGCAGCTGACCGGTACTAACAGGCCGAGGGCTTGACCACACATCTACCCGAACCTCCGCGGTTCGGCTCCCGGTCAAGCACCAACCAAGCAAGCA
>NZ_JBJGYV010000063.1:0-3874 GCF_054050175.1 Geodermatophilus sp. SYSU D00697 | reverse complement strand
CCGGCCGGGTTCACCCTCGTCGAGACCGCTCCCGGCGTCACCCCCGACGACGTCGCCAAGGCCACCGACGCCCCCCTGACCATCCCCGACACCGTCCCCGAGATGACGCTGCCCGCCACCGCCTGAGGTCCGCCCTGACGCGTGAGGACCCCCTGGCCGGCCGGCCAGGGGGTCCTCGTGCGTCCGGGGATCAGAAGGGGTAGGCGGGCAGGTCGCCGCGCAGGGTGACCCACTGCGTCTCGGTGAACGCCTCGATGTTGGCCTGCGGGCCACCGTGCCGGGAGCCGGTGCCCGAGGCGCCGACACCGCCGAACGGGGCGACCGCCTCGTCGTTGACCGTCTGGTCGTTGATGTGCACCAGGCCCGACGGGATCCGCTCGGCCAGCTCCAGGCCGGCGTGGACGTCGCGGGTCAGGATGCCCAGGCTCAGCCCGTACTCGGTGCCCGCGGCGAGCGCGGCCACCTCGTCCAGGGACGAGAACGCGGTCACCGGGGCGACCGGGCCGAAGATCTCCTCGGCGTAGGCAGGGGCGTCGACCGGGACGTCGGCGAGCACGGTGGGCCGGTAGAACAGCCGCTCGAAGGTGCCGCCCGTGCGCACCGTGGCGCCGGCGTCCACCGACGCGGTCACCAGGCCGTGCACCCGGTCGCGCTGGCCTGCGTCGATCAGCGGCCCGAGCGCCACCTGCTCGCGGAACGGGTCGCCCACCGGGAGCTTCTCCACCTTCTCGGCGAGCACCGCGGTGTACTCCTCGGCGATCGACTCGTGCACCAGGTGCCGGGACGTCGCCATGCAGATCTGACCGGAGTGGGAGAAGGTCCCCCAGGCGCCGACCGAGGCGGCCGCGGTCACGTCGACGTCCGGGAGCACGATCAGCGCCGAGTTCCCACCCAGCTCCAGGTGCGCCCGCTTGAGGTGCTGCCCGGCCAGCGAGCCGACGGCGCGGCCGGCCTTCGTGGAGCCGGTGAAGGCGATGATCCGCACGGCGGGCTCGACGACCAGCGCCTCGCCGACGTCGGCGCCGCCGGGCAGCACCTGGAAGACGCCGGCCGGCAGCCCGGCCGCCTCGAACACCCGCGCGAACACCGCACCGCCGCAGATGGCCGTGCGCGGGTCGGGCTTGAGGATCACCGCGTTGCCCAGCGCCAGGGCCGGCGCGATCGCCCGGATGGCCAGGATGGTCGGCACGTTGAACGGCGCGATCACACCGACGACGCCGGCCGGCACCCGGCGGGCGAAGGACAGCCGCGGGGCGCCGGTGCGCAGCAGCTCGCCGTAGGGGTGGGACGGCAGCGCGGCGGCCTCGTAGCACTCGGCGGCGCTGGTGTGCACCTGGAAGTCCCCGAAGGGCTGGATGGCGCCGGACTCGCGGGACAGCCAGCCCTTGATCTCCTCGGCGTTGGCCTCGAGCAGCTCACCGGCGCGGCGCAGCACCCGCGCCCGCTCCTCGAAGGGCAGCGCCGCCCACGCGCGCTGGGCCGCGACGGCCCGCTCCGCGGCGGTGTGGACGTCCTCGGGCGTCGCCTTCCCCACTGCGCCGATCACGTCGCCGGTGGCCGGCTCCACCGCGTCGTAGGTGCCGCCCGAGCCGTCGGTCCAGGCCCCCGTCCAGACCTTCCCCTGCCACGCGCCGTCGTCCAGCAGTGCCATCCCACGTCTCCGTTCCCGGCCGCCCGTCTGCGGCCCGGGCACCGAGGCTACCGATGGGTAAGGGGCACTCCCGAGTGGCCCGCCACTGACCCAGCGTGCTGGGCACGCCGCGACACCCCCAGGGACGGACCCGTCCGTCCCCACGGTTGGGGGCACCGGATCGGGTGAACGCGGAACTAGCTTCGGGTCCCGTCGCGGCCGCCTCCGGCCGCCCGCCCCGGCTCCCGAGACCGGGGTCGCCCCGAACACCGCCGATCCCCCGCGAGCGGAGACCCCCATGCGCAGGACCATCATCGCCGCCGGCTCGTTCGCGCTCCTGCTGGGCAGCGCGACCGCGGCCACCGCCGCCCCACCCGGGAGCGACCCCGTCGACCACGTCGTGGTCGCCGGCGACCTGGACAACCCCCGCCAGCTCTCCTGGTCCGGCCGCACGCTGCTGGTCGCCGAGAGCGGCCAGGGTGGGACGGACTGTGCGCCGGCCCCGGCCGAGGCGCCCCCGGCTGAGACGACCGCCGCCGACACCCTGGCGACCACGGACGAGGCCGTCGTCGCCGAGGACACCGCTCCCGCCGGGGACGACGGCACGGCCGACCAGGGCTCCGGCGACACCCCCGTCGCTCCGGACACCACGACGGACACGACTGCCGACGCCACCGCCACCGGCACGACCGCGGACGACACGACCACCGCTCCCGCCGACACTCCTCCCGCTGACACCGCCTCCGCTGACACCGCCCCCGCCGACGACGCCGCCACCGCGGCCGCCGCCGAGGTCTGCGAGGGCCCGACCGGCGCCGTCGCCGGCATCGAGCGGCCCGGCCGGGTCGAGGACGGCGAGGCCGAGACCCTCGTCGAGGGCCTGTACTCGGTGGAGAGCCCCGAGGGGTCCGTCGGCCCGGCCGGCGTGGCCGCCACCGAGCGGGACGACGTCCTGCTGATCGCCCAGGGGGAACTCAGCCCCGACGCGCTGGCCCCCGACACCGACGACGCGGCGGCCGCGACGCAGGAGCACCTGCTCGTCAGCGACGACGGTGCGGTCCGCCCGTGGGTCGACCTCGGCCAGGCCGAGAGCGACCAGGACCCCGACGGCAACGGCGTCGCCGACAGCAACCCGAACGCGGTCCTCTTCGTCGACCCGGAGGACAGCGACGACGACCGCGGGGACGGCGGCGGGGACGACAGCGACGACCAGTACGCGCTGGTCGCCGACGCCGGTGCCAACGCGGTGTGGAAGGTGACCGCCGACTTCGACGACCTGCGGGACGACGAGCTGCCCGACTACGAGGTGAGCGTCTTCGCCGCCTTCCCCGGCGAGGAGGGCGAGCCGCAGTTCGTGCCCAGCGCCCTCGCGCAGGACGCCGACGGCAACGTCTACGTCGGCGGGGTCGGCGGCGGGTTGGCTCCCGGCGGTGCCGAGGTCGTGCGCCTCGACGCCGACGGCGAGGAGACCGGCCGGTGGAGCGGCTTCACCGCGATCAACGGCATCGCGGTCGCCCCCGACGGCGAGCACGTCTACGTCTCGCAGGTCTTCGGCAGCGAGGGCCCCGCGGATGGCGGCACCGGCTCGGTGGTCCGGTTCGAGACCGAGGACTCCGACGAGGCGACCTACGTCGAGGCCGACGTCCCGTTCCCGGCCGGCCTGGCGCTGGGCGGCAACGGCGCGGTCCACGTCGCCGCCTACAGCCTCTCCCCCGCCGACGCCGACGACCCGGCCACCGAGGACGTCGAGGGCGGCCAGGTGTGGCGCTTCACCTTCCCCGAGGACGCCGAGGAGCAGCTGCTGCCGGTGGTGGACGTGGCGACCGAGCCCGCCCCCGCGGACGACGCCGCCGCCGACCCGGCCCCGGCCGACGACGGCGCGACCACGCCGGCGCCGGCCGACGACGGCTCGGCGCTCCCGGACGACGGCACGGTGCTCCCGGACGACGACGGGACCCTCGACCAGGGCAACGGCGACGTCCCCGTCCCGGACGACGGCACCCTGACCCCCGCCGACGGCACCGGGGTCCCAGCCGACGGCACCGGGGCCGCGGCGGACGACGACGGGACCCTCGACCAGGGGCCGGGCGGCCAGACCCCCTGACCGGCGCCCTCCAGAACGGCCGTGGGGGGGGGGGGGGGGGGGGGGGGGGGGGGGGGGGGGGGGGGGGGGGGGGGGTGGGGCGGGGGGGGGGGGGGTGCGGGTCGGGCGGGGTGTGGTTGAGGGGGTTGTGGTGGGGGGCG
>NZ_JBJGYV010000062.1:0-3900 GCF_054050175.1 Geodermatophilus sp. SYSU D00697 | reverse complement strand
CGCACCCCCGCGCCCCGCCCCCCCCCCCCCCCCCCCCCCCCCCCCCCCCGCCCCCCCGCCCCCCCCCCCCCCCCCCCCCCCGCGCGCCGCCCGCCCCCCCCCCCCCCCCGCGACGGCGGACCGGTGTGCACCACTCCTACGATCCTCATCGTGCCCTCGTCGTCGGCGGACTCCCCGCACCCCGCAGCGACAGGGCTCGACGTCCGGCCCTTCCGCGCCCTGACCTACCGGCGACGAGACCCCGGGCACCTGGCCCGGGTGAGCTCGCCAGCCTACGACCTGGTGACGCCCGATGGGCGGGAGCGCCTGGCCGAGGCCGATCCGCACAACATCGTCCGCCTGATCCTCCCCCGCGTCGCGCCGGCTCCGGACGACGCGGGCGCGGACGGGTTGCGCCGATCGGTCGAGCAGGCGGCCCGGACGCTGGGCGAGTGGCGGGCCGCCGGGGTGCTGGAGCGGGACGAGGACCCGGCGCTGTGGGTCTACGAGATGCGGTCCCCCGACGGGGCGGCAGCCACGGTCGGCTGGCTGGGCGCCGTCGGACTGCCCCCGGCCGGGTCCCGGGCCGTCCTGCCCCACGAGGACACCTACCCGGTCGCGGTGGAGGGCCGCCGAGCGCTCCTGGCCGCGACGAGCACCGACCTGGAGCCGATCGTCCTGGCCCACGATCCCGACCCCGAGGTGTCCCGGCTCACCGCCGCGGTGAGCGCGGGGGAACCGGCCCTCGTGGTGACCGACGCCGACCAGGTCCGGCACACGCTGTGGCGGGTCACCGACCCCGACCTCCTGGAGCGGGTGGCCGCCAGCCTCGCCCGTACCGGCGCGGTCATCGCCGACGGGCACCACCGCTTCGCGGCCGCCCAGGCGCACGCACGGGCTCGCCCCGACATCCCCGGCGCCCAGGCCATCCTCGCCCTCGTGACGCCCATGGGCCCGGGCGGACTGCGCGTGCACGGCATCCACCGGGTGCTCCCGGACCTGCCGCTGGAGGAGGCGATGGGCCGGGCCGCCGGCGGCTTCGCCGTGGGTGAGCTCGAGGTCAGCGACGGCGGGACGGTCGACGTCGCGCGCCGGTGGCTGGCCGACCCCGGGGAGTCCGGCCTGCTGGTCAGCGACGGCGACCGCCTGCTGCGGCTGACCCGCCCGACGGAGGAGGTGCAGGCCGCCGTCCCCGCCCAGGCGCCGAACGCCTGGCGGGCGCTCGACGTCGTGCTCGCCCACCACGGGCTGTTCCAGACGCTGTGGGGCCGCGGGGACGACACGGGGTCGGTCGCGGTCGCCCACACGCTTGAGGAGGCGCTCAGCGGCGCGCGGGCGCGTCGCGGCGTCGCCGTCCTGCTGCGGGCTCCCTCGCCGGCCGACGTCGCCGCGGTGGCGCGGGCCGGTGCGCGGATGCCTCGCAAGTCGACGCTGTTCGTCCCCAAGCCGCGCACCGGCCTGGTGCTCCGCCCGCACACGGACTGACCGGACGCTCACGCGGTCGCGACCGCCGCGCCGCCGGACGAGCGGGGCACCTTGCGACCGCGCCGGCAGTTGACCTCGCACACCGACGCGGTGCCGTTGGGGGTCCGCCAGAAGCGGCGCTGCAGCGCCCCCTCGACCTCCACGACGTCACCCGGCTCCCAGGCGGCGACCCGGCGCTGCAGCGCCCGGTCATAGGTGATGCAGCTGAGGACGTCGACCGACTGGCCACGCGCCCGGGGCTCGGGCCGGCGCACCACCAGCCGGAAGGTGACCAGCGTGTCCCCGCTGGGGAGGGTGCGCAGCTCCGCGGGGGCCGAGAGCCGCCCGCGGAGCACCACGTCGTTCCGATCGATGACTGCCACGCTCATGACGGCAGCCTGGCCGCCGACACGGTCGGGGCACAGGCTCCGCGCCCGGCTGTGGAACACCGCACCCGGTGTGGACGGGCGAGGACCCGGTGTCGGTGGTCAGTGCTGCCCGGGGTCCTCCGGCGGCTCCACCTCGCCCAGCAGCTCGGCGACCTCGGCCTCGATGTCCTCGTCGAGCACCGGCTCCCGGTCGTCCTCCGTGTCGGGAACCGGCGGCGCGGACGACCCGGCCTCGAGCTCCGCGGCAGCCTGGGACCCCGGGATCGGCTCGGCCTCCGGGATCGCCTCGGGCGCCGGGGTCGGCTCCTCGCCGGGCAACTCCTCCTCGGAGAACTCGACGTCCGGCTCCTCGGGGGTGTGCGCGGCGACGACCTCGGACCACGCGCGGGCGAGTTCCTCCTCGCCGGCCGTCTCCAGGAGATCGGCGTAGGCGCTGGCCAGGCGCAGCATCCCGGGGTCGGCGAGGTCGACCGAACCCGGACGCGGCCGGCCACCGAGGGCCGCCTCCAGCACCAGCCGGGCCGCGGGGAGCTCGCCGAGGTCCTGCCGGGCGCCGGCCTCCACCAGTCGCAGCTCCACCGTCTCGGCGGCGTCCGGGCCCTCGTCCAGCGCCTCCCGGACCAGGCGCAGCGCCACCTCCGGCCGCCCCAGCGCGCGTTCACAGTCGGCGAGGACGGCGCGGTAGCCCTCGTCGCCGCTCATCCGCCGGTAGGCGCGCAGCTCCCGGGCCGCCTCGGCGTAGTCGCCCGCGTGGTACGCGGCCACCCCGACCGCCTCGCGCACGACCGCGAGCCGCGAGGCCCGGTCCCGTGCCGCGCGGGCGTGCGCCAGCGCCTCGGCAGGGTCGTCGTCGACCAGCGTGCCTGCAGCGACCAAGTGCCCGGCGACGCGGGTGGCGTTGCGCGGATCGAGCCCACGCAGCGCCTGCCGGACCGACGCGTCGAGGTCGCGCGGGTCGGCCCACTCGGGGATCTCCGGCCCCGGCGGTACCGGCGGCGTGCGGTCGATCCGGGCGCTGGCCGGAGGACGGCCGGGTCGGTCCGCCGACGGACGGCGATCCCGCCAGTCCCCGCCGGCGCCCGCCGCCCGCTGCGGACGGCGTTCCTGCCAGGACCCAGTCGCGTTCCCGCCGGGACGCTGGGGGCGGTCGCCGGCCGGACGCCGGTCCTGCCAGCCGCCCCGCTCCCCCTCGACGGGCCGGCGACGCTCGCCGGCCGGGCGGTCCGCGGGAGGACGTCGGTCGCTCGAGGTCCCCTCAGGCCCGCCGCCACGCTGCCAGGTGCCCCGGTCACCTCCCGTGCGGTCACCTCCGGGACGGCGCTCACGCCAGTTCCCGCGGGCCTCCCCGGGCCGCTGGGGGCGGTCCCGCTGCGGACGGCGGTCCTGCCACTCCCCACGGCCCTCCGCCGACCGCTGGGGACGGTCGTCCTCGGGACGGCGCTCACGCCAGTTCCCGCGGGCCTCCCCGGGCCGCTGCGGCCGATCCCGCTGCGGGCGCCGGTCCTGCCACTCCGACCGTGGTCCCCCCGCACGCGGCGCGCCCTCGCGCTGCGGCCGGTCTCGCCAGCGCGGCTGGTCGGCCTGTGGCCGGCGGTCCCGCCAGTCGCCCCCCGCGCCGGCCGACCGCTGCCCCTGCGAACGCTCTGGACGGTCGCCCTCACGACGCTCGTCCCTCGGCCGGCGGTCCTGCCGGTCATCGCGACGCGACCGGTCCGCCCCTGCCCCACCACCGGTGGGACGCCGCCCCTGATAGCCACCCTGGCTGGCGCCGGCCCCGCCGGAGCGCTGGTACCCCGGGCGCTGCGGCCGCCCCTGACCGCCGCTGCGGCCGCCGCGCGGACCGCCTTGTCCACCGGCGCCGCCAGCGCCTCGTCGGGGGGAAGTCATGACTGTGTGCGTACCTCGATGCCGGCTGCAGCACCCACCGGTGCCGAGATGAGATTCCCTGGAAGCACGAGAACGGGGGTCAGAGCCACGTGGCTCTGACCCCCGTTCCGTGAAAGGTTGTCCGGCGGCGTCCTACACTACCACCCCCTCTCCGGGGCACTACCATCGGCGCTGAGATCCT
>NZ_JBJGYV010000061.1:0-5551 GCF_054050175.1 Geodermatophilus sp. SYSU D00697 | reverse complement strand
CGGACATGACGATCACCCTGCCGCTGATCGAGGTCTTCGGCCGCGGCGGGGCGCTGAAGTCGAGCTGGTACGGCGACTGCCTGCCCAGCCGGGACTTCCCGATGCTGGTCGACCTGTACCTGCAGGGCCGCTTCCCGCTCGACGACTTCGTCAGCGAGACCATCGGGATCGACGACGTCGACGCCGCCTTCGAGAAGATGCACCACGGCGAGGTCCTGCGGTCGGTCGTGGTCTTCAAGTGACGGCTCGCATCGACAAGACCGTCGTCAGCGGCGTCTTCAGCCTCGACGGTCAGGACTTCGACGTCGACAACAACGTCTGGCTGGTCGGGGACGACGACGAGGTGCTCGTCATCGACGCCCCGCACGACGCCGCACCGATCCTGGAGGCGGTCGGCGGGCGCACGGTGCGGGCGATCGTGCTCACCCACGGGCACAACGACCACATCACCGCGGCGGTGGCGCTGCGCGAGGCGACCGGCGCGCCGATCTGGTTCAACCCCGCCGACCGGATGCTGTGGGACGTCGTCCACCCCGACACCGCCCCCGACGAGGAGCTGGCAGAGGGGACGACGTTCCGGGTCGCCGGGACGACGCTGACGGCGCTGCACACCCCGGGCCACTCGCCGGGCAGCACCTGCCTGCACGCACCCGACCTGAACACGGTGTTCACCGGGGACACGCTGTTCTGCGGCGGGCCGGGGGCCACCGGGCGCTCCTACAGCGACAAGCCGACGATCCTGAACTCGATCCGGTCACGGCTGCTCACGCTGCACGGTGACACGGTCGTGAGGACCGGTCACGGCGACGACACCACGGTGGCCGCCGAGATCCGCAACGTGCACTGAGGGCACGCCCCTCCTCGGCGCCCCGGGTGCCGAGGAGGGGCGTCCCCCGGCGCTCAGGAGACGGGCACCCGCCGCCGGGCGGAGGCGAAGCCCAGCCACGTGTGCCGGTTGCCGGCCCAGCACCACCCGACCTTCGGGGCGTGGCGTCGCTCGCGGCCGTCCCGCCCGGTGCCGTTGCTGATCCACAGCGCCGGCGTCCGGGCGTCGAGGGTCCCGTTCGGCCGGCGCAGCCGTGAGCCGATCGTCATGAAGCAGTGGTTGCGGTCGAGCACCTCGGGGGCCTGGAGCAGCCAGTGGATGCCCTCGGTCAGCGTCAAGGGCGTGCGACCGGCGCCGGTGATGGCCGGCAGCGCCTCGTCGGGGCTCCAGTTCGCCATCGCGTCGCCCCGGTCGAGGTCCGCCACCAGGTAGACCGGCCCAGCCGGCGGGTCGACCCCCGTGATGGGGCCGAACGCGTCGACGTCGGTCATGTCGGTCACCACGAACCCCCGCCTGCCCCGGAGCTCGAGCAGCGGGGCGAGCGCCGAGGCCGGGGCCAGGTCGGGGGAGAGGACCAGCAGCGCGCCGGGATCCGGGACGCGGGCGGCACAGCCGCGCAGGTCCCCGGCGGACAGGCCGGCGACCTCGTGCGCGCCGAGGGCGATCAGCCGCTCGGCCTGGTCGGCGGCGGACGGGAGAGCGTGCAGGACGGCGGTCACGGACACCTCCGGGACGGGCGGGTGCAGCCGGGGGTCAACGCGCCGGGTGCCGTCCCGGTTCCCGGTCCCGACGCGCGGACGTGGGCACGGTCACCACGCGGCAGCCGGGTGCCGGCGGCGACCCCGGTACCCTCGACAGGTGCCCCGCGGTGATGGACGGCTGACGCACGACCTCGATCCCCACTCCCCCGGACCCCAGGACGCCTGCGGCGTCTTCGGCGTCTGGGCGCCGGGGGAGGAGGTCGCGAAGCTCACCTACTTCGGTCTCTACGCCCTGCAGCACCGTGGCCAGGAGGCCGCGGGCATCGCGGTCTCCGACGGCGCCTCGGTCGTCGTCTACAAGGACCTCGGGCTGGTCAGCCAGGTCTTCGACGAGGCCACGCTCGGCAGCCTCCGCGGCCACCTCGCCGTCGGCCACACCCGGTACTCCACGACCGGCGCGTCGACGTGGGAGAACGCCCAGCCCACGTTCCGGACGACGGAGTCGGGCACGGGGCTCGCCCTCTGCCACAACGGCAACCTCGTCAACACCGCCGAGCTCGCCAGCCGGGCCGCGGACGCCGGCGTCCCGGGTGCCTTCACCTCCACGACCGACTCCGACCTGGTCACCGCGCTGATCGCGGCGCACCAGGACCTCTCGGTCGAGGCCGCGGCGATGCAGGTGCTGCCCCAGCTCCGCGGCGCCTTCAGCTTCACCTTCATGGACGAGACCACGCTCTACGCCGCGCGTGACCCGCAGGGCGTCCGCCCGCTGGTGCTCGGCCGCCTGGAGCGCGGCTGGGTCGTGGCCAGCGAGACCGCGGCGCTGGACATCGTCGGCGCCTCCTTCGTCCGGGAGGTCGAGCCCGGCGAGCTGCTGGCCATCGACGAGGACGGGCTGCGCAGCCAGCACTTCGCGCCCGCCGAGCCGAAGGGCTGCGTCTTCGAGTACGTCTACCTGGCCCGCCCCGACACCACGATCGCCGGCCGCGGCGTGCACGCCGCCCGCGTGGAGATCGGCCGGCGGCTGGCCAGGGAGCACCCCGCCGACGCCGACCTGGTGATCCCGGTGCCCGAGTCGGGCACCCCGGCCGCGGTCGGGTACGCCGAGGCCTCGGGCATCCCCTACGGGCTGGGCCTGGTGAAGAACTCCTACGTGGGCCGCACCTTCATCCAGCCCAGCCAGACCATCCGGCAGCTGGGCATCCGGCTCAAGCTCAACCCGCTGCGCGACGTCATCCGCGGCAAGCGGCTGGTCGTCGTCGACGACTCGATCGTGCGGGGCAACACCCAGCGCGCGCTGATCCGCATGCTGCGCGAGGCCGGCGCGGTCGAGGTGCACGTGCGGATCTCCTCGCCGCCGGTGAAGTGGCCCTGCTTCTACGGCATCGACTTCGCCAGCCGCGCGGAGCTGATCGCCAACGGCCTCGACGTCGACGGCGTGCGGGCCTCCATCAACGCCGACTCCCTCGGCTACGTGTCCGAGCAGGGCCTGATCGCCGCCACCGAGCAGCCGGTCACCCGGCTGTGCACTGCGTGCTTCACCGGCCAGTACCCGATCCCGCTGGGCGAGACCGAGGTCCTCGGCAAGCACGTGCTCGAGGGCATCGAGCGCCGGGTGGACGAGTCCCGCGCGGTCACGGGGTGGACCGGCCAGCAGGCCGGCAGCGCCACCGTGCCCGGGGGTGCGGACGACGCCCTCACCCGCCCGTGAGCGGGCCCGCGGAGGGAACGCCCGGGCGAGCATCGCAGGCAGCGCCGGCGACCGAGGAGCGGAACGAGGGCGGGACCGAGCAGTGAGCGACGAGTTCACCTACGCGGCCTCCGGCGTCGACATCGACGCCGGCGAGCGGGCGGTCACCCTCATGCGGTCCGCGGTCGAGCGGACCAACCGACCCGAGGTCGTGGGCGGCCTCGGGGGCTTCGCCGGTCTCTTCGCGCTCGACACGGCGAGGTACCGCAGGCCCCTGCTGGCCTCCTCCACCGACGGTGTGGGCACCAAGATCGCCCTGGCCCGCGCGCTCGACCGGCACGACACGGTGGGCATCGACCTGGTCGCCATGGTCGTCGACGACCTCGTCGCCTGCGGCGCGGAGCCGCTGTTCCTGCAGGACTACGTGGCCTGCGGCCGGGTCGTCCCCGAGCGCATCGCGGCGATCGTCACCGGCATCGCGACCGGTTGCACGCGGGCCGGCGCGGCCCTGGTCGGCGGCGAGACCGCCGAGCACGGCGACCTGATGGCCCCCGACGACTACGACCTCGCCGCCACCGCGGTCGGCGTCGTCGAGGCCGACGCGGTGCTCGGTCCCGAGCGGGTCCGGGACGGCGACGTCGTGGTCGCGATGGCCTCGAGCGGGTTCCACTCCAACGGCTACTCGCTGGTGCGCCGGGTGGTCGCCTCCGCCGGCCTCGACCTCACCGCGACCCCGGCCGGGCTGACCCGCCCGCTGGGGGAGGAGCTGCTGGAGCCCACGCGCATCTACGCCCTCGACTGCCTGGCGCTGGTGGAGGAGTACGGCGTCGAGGGCGTGCACGCCTACGCGCACATCACCGGGGGCGGGCTGGCGGGCAACACCGCCCGCGTCGTCCCCGCGGAGCTGGAGGCCGTGCTCGACCGCGGCACGTGGGAGCTCCCGGCCGCGGTGCACCTGCTCGAGGAGCACGGCGTGCCGCGCACGGAGTCCGAGCGCGCCTTCAACTGCGGCGTCGGGATGGTCGCGGTCGTGGCCCCCGAGGTCGCCGACGGCGTCGTCGGGACCCTGGGCGACCGCGGGGTCCCCGCGTGGGTCGCCGGCACCGTGACCGCCCGGTCGGGCGGGGACGCCGCCCGCCTGGTCGGCTCCCACCGCTGAGCCCGCCCCGTCGGTGCCCGGGGGCGCGAGCGGGGCATGACGGCACGCGACGACACCGCGACTCCCCAGGGGGAGGCGGTGTCGTCGCGTCAGACCGTGGGCGTCAGGCGCGGATCAGCGGCTGGCAGCCCAGTCGTCGTCCGTGTCGTCGTCCGCCCAACGGTCGACGAACTCGTCGTCGTCCTCGTCGTCGGTCGCCCGGTGAGGAGCGGTGTACGACGACGACGGTGACCCGGCCAGCTCGCGCTGCAGCGCGGAGAGGTCGGTGTTCGGTGAGCTGTACTTGAGCTCACGGGCCACGCGTGTCTGCTTGGCCTTCGCTCGGCCGCGCCCCATCGGCTCGACCCCCTCGTTACGGAGTCCGGGAGCCCAGCTCCGGGCTGGACGGCCCGCGTGGCGACCCCGACTGAGTGACTGTGTCTTGTCCGAGCTTACGACACGGATCGACGGCGGGCACGGGTCTCCCCTCACCGTCCCCCGACCGGGGGCGTGCCCGGACGGAACGGGCCGTCCTCCCGGCCCGCCGAGGACGCCGGGTCAGCGCGCCCGCGTGGGGTCGGCCTGCTCGGTGGACGACCTCGGCCCGGGCACCGCTGCCGCGTCCGCACCGGTCCCGACCAGCCCGAGCTGGACCGCGAACTCCATCTGGTCGTAGTAGAAGCGGTGCTCCACGCCCCGGCCGTCGCGCACGGTCAGGGCATCGCACTCCCGCAGGCGGATGGCCCTGCCCGTGGGCGGGATCTCACCCTCGGGCGAGGTGAGCGGCTGCGTGTGGGTGCCGACGAGCCAGCCCTCGTCGATGGCGGTGTCGTCGGTCTCGTACTGGTGCCGGGCCTCCCACGCCAGGTCGGGGAACCCGCGGCGGAACGCCATGACGTACTCGACGATGGCGGGACCGCCCTCCAGGCGGCCCGCGTCCGGGGTGTCGGCGACGGCGTCCGCCGCGTACAGCCGACGCAACGCGTCGGCGTCCCCGCGGGTGATCGCGTCGGTGATCCGGTCCATGACCTCACGCGCCTGTCCCATGGCGAGCTCCCGAGTCGTCGCCCGGCGTTCCCGCGAGCTGCGTGGTGCCGGACCGGCTCCGCGCCTGCGGGACGCCGACGTCCCACGATCCGGCCGCACCGTGGCGCCGGACAGGGGCGAACGGCCCGGCCGCGCGGCTCAGCGGGGGG
>NZ_JBJGYV010000060.1:0-6378 GCF_054050175.1 Geodermatophilus sp. SYSU D00697 | reverse complement strand
GTCATGTTGTAGGCCCCGGCCCGCCCCGGACCACGACACCGCCCGGTCCCTCGGCGCAGGGACCGGGCGCTGTCGGGTGTGGCGCTGGAGCGGCGCTCAGTGGAAGGAGTCGCCGCAGGCGCAGGAGCCCTGCGCGTTCGGGTTGTCGATCGTGAAGCCCTGCTTCTCGATCGTGTCCACGAAGTCGATCACCGCGCCGCCCAGGTAGGGGCCGCTCATCCGGTCGACGATGACCTCGACGCCACCGAACTCGAAGGTCTGGTCACCGTCGAGGAAGCGCTCGTCGAAGAAGAGCTGGTAGCGCAGGCCGGAGCAGCCGCCGGGCTGGACGGCGATGCGCAGCCGCAGGTCGTCGCGGCCCTCCTGGTCCAGCAGCGCCTTGACCTTCGCGGCGGCGGGCTCGCTCAGAACCACGCCGGTCGCTGCGGTGTCCTGCACCGTCATGTTGTCGTCCTCCCACGTTCGAGGGTGCCTGCTGCGGCACGTCCTGCAGCAGGCCAACACCGCCGGAGCGGAGCCTCTTCCCACTGTACGGCGCAGGTACGCACACGAGCGGGGAACGGGCGAGGTCACACGTAGACTCGCGGGCGTGAAGCTCCGCCTGCCCGGGCGCAAGGACCGCGCCGAGACCGCGCCCGACGCCGACGCCGACCTGACCACCCAGTTGGTGAAGTCGGGCGGCAAGGGCCGGCCCACGCCCAAGCGCAACGAGGCCCAGGGACGCCGTCCCGGGCCTCCCCCGCCGCCTCCCACCACGCGCAAGGAGGCCTACAAGCGGATGCGCGAGCAGCAGGCGTCCCAGCGCACCGCCGCGCGGGCCGGGGCGCTGCGCGGCGACGACAGCTACCTGCCCGCCCGCGACCGGGGCCCGGTCCGCAAGTTGGTGCGCGACGTCGTCGACGCCCGGCGCAACGCCGGCAGCTTCTTCCTCCTCGTGGCCGCGCTGGTGCTCGCGGGCTACTTCGTGCCCAGCCCCGCGGTGCAGAGCTACACGGTCTTCGTGTGGTTCCTCTTCTTCCTGGTGATCATCGTCGACTCGGTGTTCCTCGGCCGGCGGATCAAGAAGAAGGTGCTCGAGCGCTTCCCGAACCAGGACCACAAGATGCGCGGGCTGGTCTGGTACGGCATCAGCCGGTCCACCATGGTCCGCCGCTGGCGGTTCCCGAAGCCCGAGGTGGCACTGGGCGCCCAGGTCTGAAGGCCCCCTGGAGGACCCCACCCTCCGCACCGCTCGCGGGCTCGCGGCGAGCCTCTGGACGGGGCCGCCCGGGACGGGCCCGCTAGCGTCGGTGCCCGTGGAATTCCGACGACTGGGCCGCTCCGGCCTCACCATCTCCGAGATCGCCTACGGCAACTGGTTGACCCATGGCGGCCAGGTCGAGGAGGACGCCGCGCACGCCTGTGTGCGGGCCGCCCTCGACGCCGGCATCACCACGTTCGACACCGCCGACGTCTATGCCGGCACCCGCGCCGAGTCGGTGTTGGGCCGGGCGCTGGCCGGGCAGCGCCGCGAGGGCCTGGAGGTCTTCACCAAGGTCTACTGGCCCACCGGTCCCGGCCGGAACGACCGCGGCCTGGGCCGCAAGCACATCGTGGAGAGCTGCCACGCGTCGCTGCGCCGGCTGCAGACCGACTACGTCGACCTCTACCAGGCGCACCGGTACGACCCCACGGTGCCGCTCGAGGAGACGATGACCGCCTTCGCCGACCTCGTGCGGGCGGGCAAGGTGCTCTACGTCGGCGTCTCCGAGTGGCGCGCCGACGAGATCGCCGCGGGCGCCGCCCTGGCCCGTGACCTCGGCGTCCAGCTCATCAGCAACCAGCCGCAGTACTCGATGCTGTGGCGGGTGATCGAGGACGAGGTCGTCCCCACCTCCGAGAAGGAGGGGCTGTCCCAGATCGTGTGGTCCCCGCTGGCCCAGGGCGTGCTCACCGGCAAGTACCTGCCCGGCCAGCAGCCCCCGGCCGACAGCCGCGGCGGGCACGCCGAGGTCGGGGGGTCCATGCAGCGGTTCCTCCGGGACGACGTCCTCAGCCGCGTGCAGGGACTGCGGCCGATCGCCGAGGACCTGGGCCTGTCCATGGCCCAGCTCGCGGTGGCGTGGGTGCTGCAGAACCAGAACGTGGCGGCGGCGATCATCGGCGCCACCCGGCCCGAGCAGGTGCAGGACAACGTGCAGGCCGCCGGGGTGCGGCTGGACGCCGACGTCCTGGCGCGGATCGACGAGGTGCTCGGCGACGTGGTCGAGCGGGACCCGGCGAAGACCGCCCGCGGCTGAGCACGGACCTCCCTGCCCCCACCGCTCGCAGGCTCGCGGTGGGCCCCTGCAAGGAGGCCGCCGGGGCGGACGCCCGTCGTCCGCCCCGGCTACGTCGCTGCCAGCCCCATCGGGCCGTAGACCTCCTGGTCGCCGTCGAAGAGCCGGACCGTGGCCACCCCGCGTTCCAGCAACAGCCGCCAGTGCTCCCCCAGCCACGACTCCGCGTCGCCCTGGTTCTCCGCCTCCGGGACCTCGACCCCCACCGACGCGGGGTCGACCTCAACCCCCGCGGGGTCCTCCAACCGCCAGTACCAGCTCATGTGCCGAGGCTAGTGACCGCGCCGTCGGTGCCCGAGTCACGGTCGGCCGTGCGTTACCCCGGCCAGCGTCGCGGGCATGTCAGGTCATCGACCGTCCAGAACCGGAGGACCGATGACCCAGCCCACAGCGGGCGCGAGCCGCGCGACCGCACCACCACCAGCCCCCGAGGACGCCTCGACGGGCCAGTTGATCGGCCAGCTCACCGAGCAGATCTCCCGCCTGGTCCGTGACGAGGCCCGGCTGGCGCAGGCCGAGGTCACGCAGAAGGCCAAGCGCCTCGGCGTCGGCGCGGGTCTGTTCGGCGGCGCCGGGCTGTTCGCCTTCCTCGGGGCGGCGGCTCTGGTCGCCACCGCGATCCTCCTGCTGGACCTGGCGCTGCCGGCCTGGGCCGCCGCGCTGATCGTGACCGTCGTGCTGTTCGCCGTCGCCGGGGTCCTCGCCCTGGTCGGCAAGAAGGACGTGCAGAAGGCGACGCCCCCCGTGCCGACCGAGGCGATCGCCAGCACCAGGACCGACATCGCGACGGTGAAGGAGAGTGCCCGCCGGTGAGCACCCCTGCCAGCTCCGGAGCCGGCGACACCACGCCGCGCGACCCCGACGCCATCAAGGCCGACATCGAGGCCACCCGCGAGCAGCTCAGCCGCACCGTCGACGAGCTCTCCCACCGTCTCGACGTCCCGGCCCGAGCCAAGGAGGGCGCCTTCCGCGCCCGGGACACCGCCGTCGAGACCTACCGCGAGAGCCCGCCGACGGTGATCGGCGCGGGCGGTGCGCTGGCCGGCCTGGTCGGCCTGCTGGTGTGGCGGCGCCGGACCCGGGACCGCCGCCGGGCCGAGCGTGCGGCGAAGCGCGAGGCGAAGCGGGCTGCCAAGCAGCTCGCCGCCCGCCGCGCCGCGGTGAAGGCGGCCGCTCGCAAGGCCACGAAGACGACGAAGACCCGCCAGAAGGCCCGCCAGAAGGCCCGCCAGAAGGCCCGTCGGGCCGCCGCGAGGAGGACGAAGTGAGCAGCAAGGGGGCCAAGCTGGCCTACCGCCCGATCGGCCTGCTCGGGGGCATCCTCGCCGGCCTGGTCTCCGGCACGATCTTCAAGCAGGTCTGGAAGCGGGTCTCCCACGAGGAGGACGCGCCCGACGCCCTGCAGAGCGAGTACCGGATGCGCGAGGTCGTGCTGGCCGCCGCCCTGCAGGGTGCGATCTTCGCCGCCACGAAGGCCGCCATCGACCGGCTGGGCGCCCGCGGGTTCACCAAGCTGACCGGCAGCTGGCCGGGCGACTGACGTGTCCGGCACCCGACACCACGAGAGCGCGGTCGACAGGATCCGCGAGCGCGTCGAGGAGAAGGCCGCACGGCGCGCGGCCGCGGCCGAGGCGGCCCGGCGCGGCGAGCAGCCGGCCCCCTCCCCACGGCCGCCCGGGGGGCTGGACGAGCGGTCGCTGCCGGGCATCGGCGCGGAGAACCCCACCCAGATCCCCCTGCGGGGCTGGAAGCAGGTGGTCAAGCGGGCGTGGGCCGAGAACAAGGCCGACAACATGCCGATCATCGCCGGCGGCGTCGCCTTCTTCGCCTTCCTCGCGGTCTTCCCGGCCCTGATCGCGATGATCTCGATCTACGGTCTCGTGGCCTCCCCCGAGACCGTCGCCCGGCAGGTCGAGGACCTCTCGGCCCAACTGCCCGAGAGCGCGGCGGACCTGATCGGGCAGCAGTTGACGTCGATCACCGAGCGCAGCGGTGGCGCGCTGACCTTCGGCCTCGTCTTCTCCGTCGTCGGCGCGCTGTGGAGCGCGTCCGGCGGGGTCAACAACCTCATCACCGCGGTGAACCTGGCCTACGACGAGGTGGAGACGCGGAACTTCGTGAGGCTCCGCGCGACGTCGCTGGCCCTCACCCTGGGCGCGATCGTCTTCATCCTGCTGACGTTCGGCCTCGTCGCCGTCGTCCCGGCCGTGTTGGACGTGCTCCCGCTGGGGGCCGTCGGGACCGTCCTCGCCCAGGTCATCCGGTGGGTGCTGATCCTCGCGGTCATGGCCGGCTCGCTCGCCGTCCTCTACCGTGTGGCGCCCGACCGGGACGCGCCCAGGCTCCGGTGGGTCAGCCTCGGGTCGATCGTGGTGACGCTCGTCTGGGCGGTCGTCAGCCTGCTGTTCAGCTTCTACGTGAACAACTTCGGCTCCTACGACAAGACCTACGGCACGATCGCCGGCGTCATCGTCCTGATGCTGTGGCTGTACCTCACCTGCTACCTCATCCTGCTGGGCGCGGAGATCAACTCCGAGGCCGAGCACCAGACGGCCCAGGACACCACCTCCGGCGAGCCGCTCCCGATGGGCGAGCGCGACGCGGTGGTGGCCGACACGCTGCCCGAGAAGCCCGAGCCCACCAAGGAGGACAAGGACCCGACCCGGAAGTGACCGGGGCCCGGTCCCAGGGCCGGTGCCGGGGGTCTCCCTCAGCGCACGTGCGAGGGCACGAAGGGCGGCCGCACGACCTGCACCGCCTGCGGCCGCCCGCGCACGTCCACGGCCAGCTCGGCGCCCTCCGCCACCCCGGCGGCGGAGTCGAGCAGGGCCAGCGCGATGCCTGTTCGCAGGGTGGGTGAGAACGTCCCGCTGGTCACCTCGCCGACCCGTCCGTCCCCCGGGTCGACGACCGCCATCCCCGGCCGCGGGATCCCCCGGCCGGTCGCCCGCAGGCCCCACAGCAGCCGCGCCGGCCCGCGCTCCTTCTCTGCCAGCAGTGCCTCGCGGCCCCAGAACGCCGGCTTGCGCCACCCGACCGCCCAGCCGGCGCGGGCCTGGCTCGGGGTGATGTCCGGGGAGAGCTCGTGCCCGTGCAGCGGGTAGCCCATCTCGGTCCGCAGGGTGTCGCGGGCGCCGAGCCCGCACAGCCGCAGGTCCTCGTCCCGGCCCACGTCGACCAGCACGTCCCACAGTTCCCCGGCCCGCTCGGCGGGGACCAGCAGCTCGTAGCCGTGCTCGCCGGTGTAGCCGGTCCGGCACACCGTGACCTCGGTGTCCCCGCCGCCGGTGCCGGTCACGAAGGACATGTACGCCAGTTCGCCGGGCAGGCCGAGGAAGGACAGCACCTGTGCCGACTTCGGTCCCTGGACGGCGAGGACGGCGACCTCCGTGTGCCGGTCGGTCACGGTGACCCCGGCGGGCGCGGCGTCGGTCAGGAGGGCCACCACCTCGGCGGCGTTGGCCGCGTTCGGCACCAGCAGGACGTCGTCCGGCCCGTGGAGGTAGACGATGAGGTCGTCGACCACCCCGCCGGCACGCGGGTCGCCGTCGGGCAGGCAGCACATCGTGTACTGCGCCTGCCCGGGACCGATGCGGGACAGGTCGTTGGTCAGGCAGGAGTCGACGAACCCGGCCGCACCGGGCCCGCGCACCGTCACCGTCCCGAGGTGGGAGACGTCGAAGAGCCCCACGCCGGTCCGGACGGCGGCGTGCTCGGCCAGCACGCCCCCTCCGGCGTACTCGATCGGCATCGTCCAGCCACCGAAGTCGGCCATCTTGGCGCCGGCCGCGAGGTGCCGCTCGTGAAGGGGGGAGGTCCGCGGGGTCACGGTCGGCACGCTAGCGCTCGTCGCACGGACCGGGCGGCCCCTGCCGCAGACCGGGCGGCCCGCTCGCAGGGGCCCGCGCCGAGCCTGCGAGGCGTGGGGGGCGAGGGCGGCCCGCTCGCAGGGGCCCGCGCCGAGCCTGCGAGGCGTGGGGGGCGAGGGCGGCCCGCTCGCAGGGGCCCGCGCCGAGCCTGCGAGGCGTGGGGGGCGAGGGCGGCCCGCTCGCAGGGGCCC
>NZ_JBJGYV010000059.1:0-7015 GCF_054050175.1 Geodermatophilus sp. SYSU D00697 | reverse complement strand
CCGCCCCCCCCGCCCGCGGCGGCCCCGCGCACCGCCCACCGCCCCCCCCCCCCGCCCCCCCCCCCCCCCCCCCCCCCCCCCCCCCCCCCCCCCCCCCCCCCCCCCCCCCCCCCCCGCGGCTGTGGACAGCGCCCGCGGCGACAGGGCCGTTCGCGGCACGCTCCCGCGGTGCCTCCACCGCGTGTCCCGTCCCGCGTGGTCCGGCCGACCGACCGTCGCCGCGCCCGTGCCGAGGGCGTCACCGACTGGCACCTGCGGCACCGGGAGGTCCTGCGCTCGTCCCGGGACACGTACCTGCCCCGTCCGGTGGCGGACGACGTGCGGGCACGGGTGGCCGCGGTCCTGCTCGGCGCGCCCGCATCGGCCGTGGTCAGCCACCTCACCGCCGCAGCGCTCTGGGGGCTGGAGGTGCCGCTCGTGCCGGATGACGGCCGGGTGCACCTCACCGTCCCGCCCGGAACCCGCATCCGGCACCGCGCCGACCGCCGGGTGCACACCGCGGGTCTGCCGGGGTGGCAGGTCGCACGCCGGGCCGGGGTGGACGTCACCTCGCCCGGGCGGACCTGGTTCGACCTGGCCGCCACGCTGCCCGCGGCCGCGCTGCTGGCGGTCTGCGACCAGATGCTGGCCCGCAACTACCCCCGGGACGCGTTCGACCGCATCCTCGAGGCCGCCCGCGGGGCTCGGGGGGTCCGCACGGCCCGGCGGGTGCTGCCCGTGGCGGACCGGCGGGCGGGGTCGCCGATGGAGTCGGTCCTGCGATGGCTGGTCCTCGAGGCGGGGCTCCCGGCGCCCGACCTGCAGCACGTCGTCCGCGACGCGAGCGGCGCCTTCCTCGGGCGGGTCGACCTGGCCTGGCCGGACCGGCGCGTACTGGTGGAGTTCGACGGCGACGTGCACCGCGAGCGGCGGGTGTTCGTGAGCGACGTCCGGCGACAGAACGGGTTGGTCCTCGCCGGCTGGACGATCCTGCGCTTCACGTCGGCCGACGTGCTGGGCCGGCCGGAGCAGGTGCTCGCGACCCTGCGGGCGGCGCTCGCGGTGCGCTGATCGGCGGCGAGTCATGCGAACTCGTGGCGATGCGGGCCCGATGGCCACGACTTCGCATGACTCGGCGGAGAGCCGACCGGGGCCGCAGCGGAGAGCCGACCCGGGGTCGCACGGCACCGACCGAGACGAGCATCACCCGCACCCCGGCCAGTGGGCTGCGCCACCCCGGTACCCTCGTCCGCGTGCCCCAGGTGGTCGTCGACGTCGTCCTGAAGCCGGAGATCTCCGACCCCCAGGGTCAGGCGGTGCTGGGAGCGCTGGGCCGGCTCGGCCACGACAGCGTGACCAGCGTCCGCCAGGGCAAGCACTTCGTGCTCGAGGTCGAGGGCACCCCCGACCGCGCCGAGCTGCAGCAGATCGCCGAGACGCTGCTGGCCAACCCGGTCATCGAGGACGTCGAGCTCCACCTGTCGACCGACTGAGAGAGAACCTCCCCGTGCGCATCGGTGTCATCACCTTCCCGGGCTCCCTGGACGACGTCGACGCCGCGCGCGCAGTGCGGCTCGCCGGTGCCGAGCCGGTCGCGCTCTGGCACGCGTCGCACGACCTCGCGGACGTCGACGCCGTCGTCCTCCCCGGCGGTTTCTCGTACGGGGACTACCTGCGGGCCGGCGCCATCGCCGCGCGGGCGCCGCTGATGCAGGACGTCGTCGACCGCGCACGCAGGGGCATGCCGGTCCTCGGCATCTGCAACGGCTTCCAGGTGCTCTGCGAGGCCGGGCTGCTCCCGGGCGCGCTGACCCGCAACAGCCACCTGCACTTCCGCAACCGCGACCAGGCGCTGCGCATCGAGCGCGCCGACACCGCGTGGACGGCGTCCTACGAGACCGGCCAGCGGATCGTCGTCCCGGTGAAGAACGGGGAGGGCCGCTACGTCGCCGCGCCCGCCGACCTCGAGCGGATCGAGGGCGAGGGCCGGGTCGCCGTCCGGTACGTCGAGGGCAACCCGAACGGCAGCTCCAACGACATCGCCGGGGTGACCAGCGAGGACGGTCGGGTCGTGGGCCTCATGCCGCACCCCGAGCACGCGGTCGAGGACCTCACCGGGCCGTCGACCGACGGGCTGGGCTTCTTCACCTCCGTGCTGGCGGCGGTGGTGTCCGCGTGAGCGCCGGCCTCTCCGACCTGGACACCGGGCCCGGTCCGCTGCGGCACCAGCTCGACACCGTCGAGCTCGCGGCCCGGACGGCGGACGTCGAGCAGCCCTACCGCGAGCTCGGCCTCAAGGCCGACGAGTACGCCCGCATCACCGAGATCCTCGGCCGCCGTCCCACCACCGCCGAGCTGGCCATGTACTCGGTGATGTGGAGCGAGCACTGCTCCTACAAGTCCTCCAAGGTGCACCTGCGCCGCTTCGGCGACCTGCCCCGCAGCGAGGCGCTGCTGGTCGGCATCGGCGAGAACGCCGGCGTCGTGGACGTCGGCGACGGCTACGCGGTGACCTTCAAGGTCGAGTCGCACAACCACCCGAGCTACGTCGAGCCCTACCAGGGCGCGGCGACCGGGGTGGGCGGCATCGTCCGGGACATCCTGACCATGGGCGCGCGCCCGGTGGCGGTCATGGACTCGCTGCGGTTCGGCCGCGCCGACGCCCCCGACACCGCGCGGGTGCTGCCCGGCGTCGTCGCGGGCGTGGGCGGTTACGGCAACTGCCTGGGGCTGCCCAACATCGGCGGCGAGCTGCTGTTCGACGACTGCTACGCCGGCAACCCGCTGGTCAACGCGCTGTGCGTCGGCGTCATGAAGCACGAGGACGTCCGGCTGGCCAAGGCCGAGGGGGTGGGCAACAAGGTCGTCCTGTTCGGCGCCCGCACCGGCGGCGACGGCATCGGCGGCGTCAGCGTGCTGGCCAGCGAGACCTTCGACCAGGAGGGGCCGGCCAAGCGCCCGAGCGTGCAGGTGGGCGACCCGTTCACCGAGAAGCTGCTCATCGAGGCCTGCCTGGAGATCTTCGCGCAGGACCTGGTCACCGGGATCCAGGACCTCGGCGGTGCCGGGCTGTCCTGCGCGACGTCCGAGCTGGCCAGCGCCGGCACCAGTGGCATGCACATCGACCTCGACCGGGTGCCGCTGCGCGACAGCACGCTCACCCCGGCCGAGATCCTGATGAGCGAGTCGCAGGAGCGCATGTGCGCGGTCGTCGAGCCGGAGAAGGTCGACGCCTTCCTCGCCGTCTGCCGCAAGTGGGACGTGCTGGCCACCGTCATC
Source organism: Geodermatophilus sp. SYSU D00697 (assembly GCF_054050175.1). Classification (NCBI taxonomy): domain Bacteria; kingdom Bacillati; phylum Actinomycetota; class Actinomycetes; order Geodermatophilales; family Geodermatophilaceae; genus Geodermatophilus; species Geodermatophilus sp. SYSU D00697. The sequence continues at coordinate 3,757 of NZ_JBJGYV010000059.1, read as the reverse complement.
GGTGAGGTCACCGCCGGCGACCGGCTCACCGTCGACTGGCACGGCGAGCGCATCGTCGACGTCCCGCCGCGCACCGTGGCGCACGAGGGCCCGGTGTACGAGCGGCCGATGCAGCGCCCGGCCGACCTCGACCGCCTGCAGGCCGACGACCCGGCCGCGCTGCCCCGCCCGGAGACCGCCGACGAGCTCCTCGCCCACTGGCTGGCCGTCGTCGCGAGCCCGGACGGCGCCGAGAAGACCTGGGTCACCGAGCAGTACGACCGCTACGTGCGGGGCAACACCGTGCTCGCCCAGCCCGACGACGCCGGCGTGGTCCGCATCGACGAGCAGACCCACCGCGGCATCGCGCTGTCCCTCGACGGTAACGGCCGCTACGCCCGGCTGGACCCCTACACCGGCACGCAGCTCAACCTGGCCGAGGCCTACCGCAACGTCGCCGTCTCCGGCGCGCGGCCGCTGGCGGTCACCAACTGCCTCAACTTCGGCTCCCCGGAGGAGCCGGAGGTCATGTGGCAGTTCGCCGAGGCCGTCCGCGGCCTGGCCGACGCCTGCCGCGACCTGGGCCTGCCGGTCACCGGGGGCAACGTCAGCCTCTACAACCAGACCGGCGACGTCGCGATCAACCCGACCCCGGTCATCGGCGTCCTCGGGGTGCACGAGGACGTCCGGAAGCGGGTGCCCACCGGCTGGCGGACGGCGGGGGAGACGGTCCTCCTGCTCGGCGAGACCAGGCCCGAGTTCGGCGGCTCGGCGTGGGCGTCGGTCGTCCACGGCCACCTCGGCGGCCACCCGCCGGCCGTGGACCTCGAGGCCGAGCGGTCGCTGGGCGAGCTGCTCGCCGCGCTCGGCCGGGAGGGCCTGGTCAGCTCCGCGCACGACCTGGCCGACGGCGGCCTGGCCCAGGCCCTCGCGGAGTCGGCCCTGCGGTACGGCGTCGGCGCCCGGCTGGCCCTGGCCGGCGACGCCTTCACCGCGCTGTTCAGCGAGTCCGGTGCCCGTGCGGTCGTGACCACGAGCGACCCCGAGGCGGTGCGGGCGACCGCCGAGTGGGCCGGTGTCTGCGTGACCGAGCTCGGGACGACGGGCGGCGACGCGCTCGCCGTCGACGGGGTGGCCGAGCTGCCGCTGGCCGAGGTGCGGGCCGCCTGGAGCGCCACGCTGCCGGCGCTGTTCGGCACCCCGGAGGCCACGGTGAGCCGCGCGCCCGCGGGGACCGTCCCGACCAGCTGATGGCCGCGCCCATCTCCGCCGAGGAGCTGCGGGCGGCGGTCGAGCCGGTGCTGGCCTGGCTGGCCGGGGAGGACGAGCAACCCCGTCGCTCCGTCGTCGGTGCCGCGGTGAAGACCAGCGCCCGCTGGCTGGCCCAGCAGGTGCCCGGCCGCTCGGTGGAGCTGCGGGTGCCGCCGCACGTCGCCGTCCAGTGCGTCCCGGGGCCGCGGCACACCCGGGGCACGCCGCCCAACGTGGTGGAGACCGACGCGGCGACCTGGCTGCGGCTGGCCACCGGCCGGCTGGACTGGGCCACCGCCGTCGCCGAGGGCCGCGTCAGCGCCAGCGGCAACCGCGCCGACCTCTCCGCCCACCTCCCGTTGCGGCCGGTCAGCCGCGGCGCCTGAGGGGAGGCCGCCGCGCCACGAGCCCTCCCCGGGCTGAGGGGAGCGGCGCCGAGCACGACAGCGCCCCCCGTCCCGACCGCGGACGGGGGGCGCTGTCGTCGTGGAGGAGCGCTCAGCCGGTGAAGAGGGTGAGGGCGGTCTTCACCGTCTGGTAGAGCCCGTAGGCCAGGGGGACACCGACCAGCGTCCAGGCGAAGGCGATCAGCCCCACAGGGGTGTGGGTCTGCGGCCGGCCGTCGGCGGACTGCTTCGACAGCGGGGTGCTCATCGGGCGGTGCTCCGTTCGCGGGTCGGGGTGGTGGCGGCGTCCCGGCGCGGCTCGTGCCACTTGCTGGCCACCGGGCGCACCAGCAGGTTGGCGACGAACCCGACCGCGAGCAGGCCGACCATGATGAAGAGGGCCGGGCGGTAGTTGGACGCGACGAGCGAGCCGGGCTCGCCCTGGGTGTCGAGCACGCTGTTGACGATCAGCGGCCCGGCGACGCCGGCCGCCGACCACGCGGTGAGCAGCCGGCCGTGGATGGCGCCCACCTGGTAGGTGCCGAACAGGTCGCGCAGGTAGGCCGGGACGGTGGCGAACCCGCCGCCGTAGAAGGAGATGATCACCGCGGCCAGCACGACGAACAGCCAGGTGGCGCTGCTGCCGACGGTGGCCAGCAGCACGTACATGACCAGGCCGACGCCCAGGTAGACCATGTAGATCGGCTTGCGGCCGATGAAGTCCGAGGTCGAGGACCACACGAACCGGCCGGCCATGTTGAACAGCGACAGGACGCCGACGAAGCCGGCGGCGGCGGTCGCGGCGACGGTCGAGGTGTCCCCGCTGCGGAAGAAGTCCTGGATCATCGGGCTGGCCTGCTCGAGGATCCCGATCCCCGCGGTGACGTTGCAGAACAGCACGACCCACAGCAGCCAGAACTGCGGCGTCCTGATGGCGTTGTTGGCCGACACGCTCTCGGTGGTGACCAGCGCCTTCTGCTTGACCGTCGACGGGTCGAAGCCCGCGGGCTTCCAGCCCTCGGCGGGCACGCGCACGATGAAGGCGCCGAACATCATGAAGACCAGGTAGGCCGCGGCGAAGGTGAAGAACAGCGCCGCGACCGCGCCGCCGTTGGGCACCGAGCCGGCGGTGCCCGGGTCGTACCCGGGGTCGTACCAGCTCATCAGCTGCCGGGAGAGCGGCGAGGCGATCAGTGCGCCGCCGCCGAAGCCCATGATCGCCATGCCGGTGGCCAGGCCGGGCCGGTCGGGGAACCACTTGATCAAGGTGGAGACCGGCGAGATGTAGCCGATGCCCAGGCCGATGCCCCCGATGACGCCGTAGCCGAGGTAGAGCAGCCACAACTGGCGGGTCTCGATGCCGAGACCACCCACGAGGAAGCCGGTGACCCAGAAGCACGCCGACACGAACATGGCCGCGCGGGGCCCGTTGCGGTCCACCCACGTGCCGAAGAGGGCGGCGGAGAGGCCGAGCATGACGATCGCGATCGAGAAGACGATGCCGATCGCCGTCTGGGTCGTGCCGAAGTCCTCGACCAGCGCGGTCTTGTAGACGCTGGTGGCGTAGGCCTGCCCGATGCACAGGTGGACCGCCAGCGCCGCCGGCGGGATCAGCCACCGGTTGAAGCCGGGGCGGGCGACGATGCGCTCGCGGGCCAGGAAGCTCGGTACTGCCACGGGCGGACCTCCGGTTCGTGGGTGCCGGGTCGGCCCCGGCGGACGGGTCAGTGCCCCAGGTCACGGACCAGCGGGAACGCTACGTCTCGACAGGGCCGCCCGCGCGGCGAGCGTGACCCAATCGTTGCGGATTCAACGACCTTGGCCGGGTGCTTCCGCATGCCGGGAGCGGACGTGGACCCGCCCGGGCCCCGTTCTAGGCTCCCCGCATGGCCTATGAGGTGAAGGGCGTCGTCGCCCGCAGCAAGGGTGCTCCGGTCACCGTCGAGACGATCATCGTCCCCGACCCCGGCCCGGGTGAGGCGGTCGTCGACATCCAGGCGTGCGGGGTCTGCCACACCGACCTGCACTACCGCGAGGGCGGGATCAACGACGAGTTCCCGTTCCTGCTCGGCCACGAGGCCGCCGGGACCGTCTCCGCCGTCGGCGAGGGCGTCACCAACGTCGCCGTCGGCGACTACGTC
>NZ_JBJGYV010000058.1:0-7413 GCF_054050175.1 Geodermatophilus sp. SYSU D00697 | reverse complement strand
ATCGGTGCGGGTGACCCGCACCGATCCCCGCCGGTCGCGTCAGCGGGTGACGCCCTCCTCACGGGCGCAGGCGGCCACCGCGGCCGCCACGGCCTCGGCCACCCGCCGGTCGAGCGGGCTGGGGACGACGTAGTCCGGACGCACCTCGTCGCCCACGACGTCGGCGATCGCGGCGGCCGCCGCCAGCTTCATCTCCTCGGTGATGCCCGTCGCGCCGGCGTCGATCGCCCCGCGGAACACCCCGGGGAAGGCGAGCACGTTGTTGATCTGGTTGGGCTCCCCGCTGCGTCCGGTGGCGACGACGGCCGCGTACCGCGCCGCCATCTCCGGGTCGACCTCGGGGATGGGGTTGGCCAGCGAGAACACGATGCAGTCGGGCGCCATGGAGGCGATCACCGACTCCGGCACCGAGCCCCCGGACAGGCCCAGGTAGACGTCGGCGCCCTCCAGGGCGCCGGCCATCGTGCCCGCGTAGCCGGCCCGGTTCGTGTGCTCCACGACCCAGCGCTTGACCGGGGTGAGGTCCTCGCGGCCCGGGTGCAGGACCCCCCGGGAGTCGGCCACCGCGATGTCACCGACACCCGCGCCCAGCAGGATCTTGGTGCACGCGATCCCCGCCGCCCCGGCACCGGAGACGACCACCCGCAGGTCGCCGATCTCCCGGCCGACCACCCGGGCCGCGTTGCGCAGGGCGGCGAGCACGACGATCGCCGTCCCGTGCTGGTCGTCGTGCATGACCGGGATGTCCAGCCGCTCGCGCAGCCGGTCCTCGATCTCGAAGCAGCGCGGAGCGCTGATGTCCTCCAGGTTGATCCCGCCGAAGGACGGCGCCATCGCCGCCACCGTCTCCACGATCGTGTCGACGTCGGTGGTGGAGAGGACCACCGGCACCGACGACAGCCCGGCGAACTCGCTGAACAGGCAGGCCTTGCCCTCCATGACCGGCAGCGCGGCGGTGGGTCCGATGTCGCCCAGCCCCAGGACGGCGGTGCCGTCGGAGATCACCGCGACCACGCGAGGCGCCCACGTGAACCGCCGCGCGAGACCGGGCTCGGCGGCGATGGCGCTGGAGACGCGGGCCACGCCCGGCGTGTACGTCAGCGCCAGGTCGGCCACGGAGTCGATGGACCGGGTCGGGCGTACCGCCAGCTTGCCGCCCTCGTGGACCGCGAACGCCGGGTCGTCGGCGAAGCGGTCGGGGCTCGCCGGACGGGCAGCGGAGGTATCGGGATGCAGGGTTCCGCCCATGGACACGGCAGCGTAACGGTGTCAGGCACGAGCGGTCGCCTACCGTTCCGCACCGTGGAGATCCGCGAACTCGCTGTGCGCGACGCCTACGCCCTCGACCTGGTCCCCCACGGCGATGCCCGCGGCCGGTTCACCGAGTGGTACCGGGCCGACGTCCTCTCCGGCGCCCTGGGGTTCGGGCTGACGCTGGCCCAGGCCAACCACAGCGTCTCCGCCCGCGGGGTGCTGCGGGGCGTGCACTTCGCCCTGGTGCCGCCCGGGCAGGCCAAGTACGTGTACTGCCCGGCGGGGCGGGTGCTCGACGTCGTCGTCGACGTCCGGGTCGGCTCACCGACCTTCGGGGTGCACGACGCCGTCGTCCTCGACAGCGAGGCGCCCCGCGCCGTGTACCTGTCCGAGGGCCTCGGCCACGCCTTCGTCTCCCTGGCCGACGGCAGCTCGGTGACCTACCTGGTGTCCAGCGGCTACGACCCCACGCGGGAGTTCGGCATCGACCCGCTGGACCCGGCGCTGGCACTCCCCTGGCCCGGCGACGTCGAGTTCGAGCTCTCTGCCAAGGACCGGCAGGCGCCGACCCTCGAGCAGGCCCGCGAGCAGGGACTGCTGCCGACGATGGAGCAGTGCGCGTCGCGGTACGAGCAGCTACGCGCCGGCCGCTGAGTCCGGGGGCGACGCCAGCCGACCCGGTCGCGGCCACAGCCGGCCCACCACCCGGCCCACCACGACGGCGGGGCCGAAGGCGCGGCTGTCGTCGGCGACCAGGGGGTTGTCGCCCTCCACCCAGTGGCCGCCCGGTGCCTCCCGCCGCACCCGCTTGACCACCAGCAGCTCCGGCCGGACGGGGAACCGGGCCAGGACGACGTCGCCGGGACCGACCGCGCCGCCGCGGTCGACCCGCCGCACCAGCAGCCGGTCACCGTGCCGCACGGTCGGCGACATGGACGGCCCGGCCACCCGGGCCAGGACCCAGGGTGTGACCAGCGGCGGAACGGTCGGGGGGACCTCTTCCTCGGACCTGTGGTCACCGTTCACCGGGAGTAGGGTCGCAGACGACCACACCACGAGACCCGGAGGTCACGTCCATGCGTTTCCGCATGTTCTCCGCCGTGGAGGCCACCGCGCACTGCGACCTCCCCTGCGGCGTGTACGACCCGGCCCAGGCCCGCATCGAGGCAGAGTCCGTCAAGGCCATCCAGGAGAAGTACCAGGCCAACGAGGACCCGGTCTTCCGCATGCGCGCCGTGCTGATCAAGGAGCAGCGCTCCGACTTGGTCAAGCACCACCTGTGGGTGCTGTGGACCGACTACTTCAAGCCCCCGCACTTCGAGAAGTACCCGCAGCTGCACGAGCTGTTCAACAAGGCCACCAAGCAGGCCGGTGCGGCCGGCGGCAAGGGCAGCATGGACCCGGCCGAGGGCCAGAAGCTGCTCGACTACATCGCCGAGATCGACAAGATCTTCTGGGAGACCAAGGCCGCGGCCTGAGTTCCCCCGAGGTGCGGCGACGGCCGGCGAGCACTGTGCTCGCCGGCCGTCGCCGTCTTCTCGTCGTCAGGTGGTCCTCGACGGCCCAACGGGGAACCGGCAGCACACCCGCCGCGTCGCTCCTTCGGCGATCGCGATCCCGGCTGGTCCGTGCGATCCATACTTGAGCGGTGCTCGGCCTCCGGTGCCCGGTCCTGGTGGGGCGGGACCGCGAGCTCGAGCAGTTGCTCGCGGCGCTGGACGCCGTCCGAACCGGTCGCGGCGGTGCGGTGGCCCTGGTCGGATCCGCCGGGATCGGCAAGTCACGCCTCGCCGGGGAACTGGCCCGACGATCCCGCGACATGGTGCCGACGCTGGTCGGTAGAGCGGTCGCCGGCGGCCAGCAGCCGGCGTTCCGCCCGATCGTCGAGGCCCTGCTCGGTGGGCTGCGTGCCGACCGACCGGCGCCGGCCGAGCTGGGGCCGTTCCGAGCCGTGCTCGGCCGGCTGCTGCCGCAATGGCGGTCCGGCCCGCTGGACAACTCGCTCGTGGTCCTCGGCGAGGCCGTCCTGCGGTTGCTGGGCCACCTGGGCGCCGGTCAGGGCCTGCTGCTCGTCCTCGAAGACCTGCACTGGGCCGACCCGGACACGCTCGCCGTGCTCGAGTACCTGCTCGACAACGTCGCCTCGCAGCCGGTGCTGATCGTCGTGACCAGCCGCGAGGAGGGCTCGGCCGTCCCCGTACTGCACCACGCCGCCCGGCGTGACGCCGTCCGGCTGCTCGAGCTGGAGGGTCTCGACGAGCCGGGCGTGGTGGAGATGGCGACTGCCTGCCTCGGCGACGACCTGCGCCCGGAGCTGCTCGAACTGGTCCACAGCCGGGCCGAGGGCGTTCCGCTGCTCGTCGAGGAGCTGCTCGACGTCGCCCGCCGTCACCCGAGCGACCTCGTGGTGCCGGTGAGCATCGCCGAGGCCACCCGAGCCCAGCTCGCCGCGCTGCCGGAGGAGGCGCGGCGCTGCGTGACGGCTGCAGCGGTCCTCGGTGAGCAGTTCGACTGGGCCCTGCTGCCCCCGATGACCGGGCTCGACGAGGCGGCGGTGCTCGACGCGCTGCGTGGGGCAGCGCGCGACGGACTGCTCGTCACCGGTGCCCGTGGCAGGGTGGCGTTCCGCCACGCCCTCAGCCGTGACGCCGTCCTCGCCGACATCCTGCCGCCCGAACGCGCCGCTCTGGCGGGCCGGGCGCTGGAGGTGCTGGAGAGCGTCGGCAGCGATCTCGACCGGGACCGGTGTGCCGTTGCCGCCGCCATGGCGGAGCTGGCGGGGGACCAGCGGCGTGCCGCCGAACTCCTCGTCGACGCCGGGCGGAGGGACCTTGAGAGCGGGGCGCTCGCAACCGCCGAAGCGACCCTGGAACGAGCGCGGGCGCTGGGTGGTGACGACGTGCTCACCCGCGCGCAGGCCGACGAGGTGTTGGCGGAGGTCCTGGTGCAGGCCGGGCGGCCCGAGGACGCCGCCGCCGCGACCTCGTCCCTGTTGGCCGGCCTGCTGCGGCTGGACGCGGCACCGTCGCGCGTGTCGGACGCGCACCTGCGACTGGCGCGCGCATGGACAGTCGCCGGCGCCTGGTCGGCCGCCGAGGAGCAGACGCGTCTGGCGCGTGAGGTCACGGCGGACCTGCCGCGGGCCGACCTCGTCGAGGCGCTCATCGCGTTGGGTCGCAACCGGTTCGCGGAGGCCGAGCGTCTCGCCCGCCGCGTCCTCGATGCCCGCGTGCCCGTGCGGCCCGAGGTGACCTGCGAGGCGTTGGAGGTGCTGGGCAGGCTGGCCCGGCGACGTGACGGAGCCGCTGCCGAGGCGTTGTTCACCCGTGCGCTCGACACGGCCCAGCGTCATCGGCTCCCCGTGTGGCGGGCCCGCGCACTGCACGAGCTGTCGACCATCGACCTGTTCGGCAGCCTGCGGACCGACCGTGCCGAGCAAGCCCGTGAGGCCGCGCTGGACACCGGCTCGATCGCGGTCGCCACCGCCGCCGACTACCACCGCGCGTCGATGCTGGCCTGGCGGGGCGAACACGGCGAGGCCCTCGCGATCCTGGCAGCGGTCGAGGAGAGGGCGCGGTGGCTGCGGCTGCCGATCCTGCCGATGGTGCTGATCGTCCAGGGCGAGATCCGCGCCCAGCTCGGGGAGGAAGCCGCAGCAGAGGCCATGGCCGCCGATGCGCTCGCCCGCGCGCCGGACGACGACCACGTCGCTGCCGCGGCCCTGCACGTGCGTGCAACCAGTCGCCTGCTGGTCGAGGACCGGGACGGTGCACTCCGGGCCCTCGATCGCGCCGCAGTACATCTCCGTCGTGACGTCGACACCACGTCGAGCCCGCCGCTGGCGAGATGGGCCCTCCTCGCAGCCCTCGAGCGCGGCGCCGATGCCCTCGAGCTGGCCAAGACGCAGACCGGCGCGGGAGTCGCGCGCTGGACCGTCGGACACCTCGGGCTGGCCGAGGCGGTCGTCCTCGGTCGTCAGGGCGACCGCGCTGCAGCGGCGACGGCGTTCGCGGCTGCGGATCGAGCGCTGCTCGCACCCGTACCGATGCCCCACTTCCGGCACCTCGCCCGGCGATTGGTCGCCGAGGCTGCGATCTCGGACGGCTGGGGCGAACCGACCCGCTGGCTCCTCGATGACCTGACCTACTTCGAACGCATGGGCCACGATCGGGTCGCCGCGGCCTGCCGTGCGATCCTGCGCCGCGCCGGCGCCCCGGTCCCTCGCCGTACACCGGGACCCGACGTGCCCCACGCGCTCCGCTCCCGCGGAGTCACCAGCCGCGAAGCAGAGGTCCTCGGCCTGGTCGGCCAGGGGTTGTCGAACCGCGAGATCGCGGCCCGGCTGGTGCTCTCGCCCCGCACCGTGGAGAAACACCTGGAACGGCTGATGGCCAAGACCGGGACCCACAGCCGCAGCGCACTCGTCGCTCGGGCGGCCCGATCCACCTGGTGAGACCGGCCCCCGAGCCGGGCTGCGATGAGCGTCCGAGCAGGCGACTCCGCCGCCACGGAGCAGGGACGGCGCCGGGCGGAGGACGCGCCGGAGCCGCCCCCGCCTCGCGGGACTACGTACGTAGCGCCCGACCGGGAGATACGTGATCTGCCCGTCGTGCAGCGGGTCGGTCCGCGGGAGGGTCGCCTCGTCCCACTCGCACCGCCTGCGCGGAGGCACGCCATGACCGACCTGCTCGAGAAGGACCTCGACCACGACCTGCCGGGCTTCCGGGGGGAGGTCGTGAGCCCCGGCTCACCGGACTACGAGCGCGCCCGCCGGGTCTGGAACCTCGCGATCGACCGCCGGCCCCGGATGGTCGCCCGCTGCACGGGGGCCGCCGACGTGATCGCCGCGGTGCGCCACGCACGCGAGCGCGGCCTGCCGCTCGCGGTGCGCGGAGGAGGCCACAGCATCCCGGGGTTCTCGACGTGTGACGACGGGATCGTGGTCGACCTGTCGGGGATGAAGGGCATCAGGGTCGACCCGCGGTCGCGCACGGCCACCGCACAGCCCGGGCTCACCTGGGCCGAGTTCGACGCCGAGACCCAGGCATTCGGACTGGCGACCCCCGGAGGGGAGGTGTCGGACACCGGGATCGCGGGCCTGACCCTCGGCGGCGGGATCGGCTGTCTGTCCCGCAAGTTCGGGCTGAGCTGCGACAACCTCCTGTCCGCTGATCTCGTCACGGCCGACGGCCGGCTGCTGCAGGTCGGTCCCGACGAGCACCCCGATCTGTTCTGGGCCCTGCGCGGTGGAGGCGGCAACTTCGGCATCGTGACCGAGTTCCGCTTCCGCGTGCACCCGGTCGGGCCGATGGTGGCCGGTCCGCTGATGTACCCCGAGGACCAGGCGCCCGCGGTCCTGGGGGCGCTGCAGGACCTGGCCCTGGACGCACCGCGCGAGTTCGCCCTGGTGGCAGCGCTGGCGACGATGCCACCGCTGCCCGAGGTGCCGCAGCCGCTGCAGGGCAGGCGGACCCTGGTGGTCATCCCGTGCTGGGTCGGATCGCGGAGCGAGGGCGAGGCGTTCCTCCGCGGAGTCCGGGGGATCGGCCGGCCGGTGGTCGACGGCGTCGGGATCACGAGCTACGTCGCGCTGCAGCGCTCCGCCGACGCGATGAACCCGCCCGGACTGCACAACTACGTCCGATCCGACCTCCTCGGACGGCTCGACGACGCAGCGATCGACCGCCTGATCGGGCAGTGGGCGGGCGTCAGCTCACCACGCAGCGTCATCCTGCTGCGGCTCCTGGGTGGCGCGATCAGCGACGTCGACCCACGCGCCACCGCCTTCGTCAACCGCGGTGGCCGCTGGCTGGTCACTGTCTCCTCCTCCTGGGAAGGCGGTCCCGGCGACGCCCACCGTCGGTGGGCACGTGACACGTGGACTGCCCTGCGTCCAGCGGCCGCCGGCACCTACGTCAACCACCTGGACGGCGACGAGGGCCGTGCTCGCATCAAGGAGGCGTACGGCGGATCCGCTGGGTACCAGCGGCTCGCAGCAGTCAAGGCCGCCTACGACCCGGACAACGTCTTCCGCCTCAACCAGAACATCGAGCCGTTGACGTCCGCCTCGATCTGAGGGGTCAGCCAGACCGCGTCCACCAAGGCCGCGGCCTGAGTGCCCCGAGGTGCGGCGACGGCCGGCGAGCACTGTGCTCGCCG
>NZ_JBJGYV010000057.1:0-8842 GCF_054050175.1 Geodermatophilus sp. SYSU D00697 | reverse complement strand
CCCCCCCCCCCCCCCCCCCCCCCCCCCCCCCCCCCCCCCCCCCCCCCCCCCCCCCCCCCCCCCCCCCCCCCCCCCCCCCCCCCCCCCCCCCCCCCCCCCCCCCCCCCCACATCGCTGAGCCCTCCACAGGCTCGGCGCCCCTCCACATACCCGGCGACCGGACCCCGCCGGGTCGCGCCGCCGTCCACGGTGGCGCGGTGGCCCGTGACCTCGCCCGTCTCCTCGGCTCCTACGGCGTCGGCCGGGTGACCGACCTCGCCGGGCTGGTGGACCGGCACACCGTCGGCCGCTGGGTCGCCTCCGGGCGGCTGCTGCGACCCCACCGCGGCGTCGTCGCCCTGCCCGACGCCTGGGACGACTGGCAGACCCGGGCCCTCGCCGGCGTCCTGGCCGTCGAGGGCACGCTCGGCCACTGGACGGCGCTGGCCGTGTGGCGGGTCGTCGAGGGCCACGGTCCCGTCCATCTGTCCGTCCCCGCCGGCCGCCGCGCGCCGGCCGGTCGCGGGCTGGTCGTCCACCGCGTGCGTGACCTGGTCCCCGACCGCCTCGGCCCGTTCCCGGTCACGCTCCTCCCCCGCTCCCTCGCGGACAGCTGGGGCGCGGCGCACGGGCGCGAGGGCTCCCGGCGTGCGGTGGAGCGGGTACGCGGGGCGGTCATCGCGACGCTGCGAGACCGACGCGTCACCCCGGCGCAGCTGCGGGCGGAGGTCCTCCGGCGGCCCGCCCTGCCCGGACGGCGGGAGCTCGAGGTGCTGGTCGGCCTGGTCGAGCAGGGCTGTCAGAGCGAACTGGAGATCTGGGGTGTCCGCGAGGTGCTCCGTGGCCCCGGCATGCCGCGGTTCGTACAGCAGCACCCCGTCGTCCTGCCCTTCGGCACCGTGTACCTGGACGCCGCCGTCCCCGAGGTGGAGGTGGCTGTCGAGCTCGACGGGGCGGCCTTCCACGGGAGCGCCGCCGACCGGGAGCGGGACACCCGGCGGGACGTCGCGCTGGCTGCCCGCGGGTGGGTCGTGCTGCGGTTCAGCTACCGCCGGCTCACCTACGAGCCGGAGGCCTGCCGGCGGGAGATCCTCGCCGTCTGCCGGGCCCGCCGGGGACTGCTCGTCCCGGGGTGATGTGCACCTGCGGCGCATCCTCGACGGGAGGTGCGCCACGTCCGCACATCACCCGGCCCCAGCGCACAGCCCCGGCCCCGGGAACGCGAACGGCCCGCCTCCCTGTCGGGGGGCGGGCCGTCGGCGAGTGCGGTGGTTACGCGCTCTTCTCGCGCGGGGCGCGGGAGGGCTTGCGAGGCACGATCGTCGGGTTCACGTGCTCGAGCACGACCTCCTTGGTGATCACCACCGAGGCGACGTCCTCACGGCTGGGCACCTCGTACATCACCGACTGGAGGACCTCCTCCATGATCGCCCGCAGGCCACGGGCGCCGGTTCCGCGGAGGATGGCCTGGTCGGCGATCGCCTCGAGCGCGTCGTCGGTGAACTCCAGGTCCACCCCGTCGAGCTCGAACAGCCGCCGGTACTGGCGCACCAGGGCGTTCTTGGGCTCGGTGAGGATGTTGATCAGCGCCTGGCGGTCCAGCTTCTCGACGCTGGTGATCACCGGGAGCCGGCCGATGAACTCGGGGATCATGCCGAACTTCAGCAGGTCCTCGGGCATGACCTCGCCGAAGACGTTGGCCTCGTCCATCTCCTTCTTGCTGCGGATCTCCGAGCCGAAGCCGATGCCCTGCTTGCCGGCCCGCGCCTCGATGATCTTCTCCAGCCCGGCGAAGGCGCCGCCCACGATGAACAGCACGTTCGTCGTGTCGATCTGGATGAACTCCTGGTGCGGGTGCTTGCGACCGCCTTGCGGGGGCACCGAGGCCGTCGTCCCCTCGAGGATCTTCAGCAGCGCCTGCTGCACGCCCTCGCCGGAGACGTCGCGGGTGATCGACGGGTTCTCGCTCTTGCGGGCGATCTTGTCGACCTCGTCGATGTAGATGATCCCGGTCTCGGCTCGCTTGACGTCGTAGTCGGCGGCCTGGATCAGCTTGAGGAGGATGTTCTCGACGTCCTCACCGACGTAGCCGGCCTCGGTGAGGGCGGTGGCGTCGGCGATGGCGAACGGGACGTTGAGCATCCGCGCGAGCGTCTGGGCCAGGTGCGTCTTGCCGCAGCCGGTGGGGCCCATCAGCAGGATGTTGGACTTGGCCAGCTCGACCGACTCGTCCCGGCTGCCGGCGTTGCCGGCCTGCACCCGCTTGTAGTGGTTGTAGACCGCCACCGAGAGCGCGCGCTTGGCCTTGTCCTGGCCGATCACGTACTGCTCGAGGAAGTCGTGGATCTCCTTGGGCTTCGGCAGCTCGTCGAACTTCAGGTCCGACGACTCCGAGAGCTCTTCCTCGATGATCTCGTTGCAGAGGTCGATGCACTCGTCGCAGATGTAGACCCCGGGGCCAGCGATGAGCTTCTTGACCTGCTTCTGGCTCTTCCCGCAGAACGAGCACTTGAGCAGGTCACCGCTCTCACCGATTCGTGCCACCTGCTGACCTCCACCTCGGGGAATCAGGCCCTGGTCTCAGGTACCTGCGTGTGAACTCTGCCGATGTCCCATGGTCCGGCCCCGCCTGTCGTGGTGCTCCGCGAGGCTCTCCTCCCGGCGCGGGGGCCGGGGATCGGGCGCTCGCCGACGGTACCTGCCGGCATCGGGCCCGGAGGGCGATGACTCGCCCGCCGGTGGGATGCCGACCACATGCGTCCCGTCCCCCTCGACGGTACGGGTCGAGGGCGCGACACGCGCCCCCTCGACCCGTACCGAATTCAGGGGATCAGGCCGGGAGGGCGTTCAGCTTCCGGCTCTGGATGACCTGGTCGACGATGCCGTAGGCCTTGGCCTCGTCGGCGGTCAGGATCTTGTCGCGCTCGATGTCGGTGCGGACCTGGTCGATGGACTGCCCCGTGTGCCGGGCCAGGATCTCCTCCATCTGGGACCGCACCCGCTGGATCTCGGCGGCGTGGATCTCCAGGTCCGACACCTGGCCACCGGACTCACCCGACGGCTGGTGGATGAGCACGCGGGAGTACGGCAGCGCCAGGCGCTTGCCCGGCGTCCCGGCCGCGAGCAGGACGGCGGCGGCGGAGGCGGCCTGGCCCATGCAGACGGTCTGGATGTCGGGCCGGACGAACATCATCGTGTCGTAGATGGCCATCAGCGAGGTGAAGGAGCCACCGGGCGAGTTGATGTAGATCGTGATGTCACGGTCCGGGTCGGCCGACTCGAGGGTGATGAGCTGGGCCATCACGTCGTTGGCCGACGCGTCGTCGATCTGCACCCCGAGGAAGATGATGCGCTCCTCGAAGAGCTTGTTGTACGGGTTGGACTCCTTCATGCCGTAGCTGGTCCGCTCCACGAAGGAGGGCAGCACGTAACGGCTGGAGGGCATCTGGAAGCTCATCGGTGTTCTCCTCGCAGCCGTCAGTTGTCGGTGACCGGGTTGGCGCTGTCGGTCATGGCCGCCCGGCTGACCACGTGGTCGACGAAGCCGTACTCGAGGGCCTCCTGCGCGGTGAACCAGCGGTCGCGGTCGGAGTCCTTCTCGATCTGCTCGATGCTCTGCCCGGTGTGGAAGGACTGCAGCTCGTTGAGCTCGCGCTTCGTGCGCCGGAACAGGTCGGCCTGGATGGCGATGTCCGAGGCGGTGCCGCCGACGCCGGCCGAGGGCTGGTGCATCATGATCCGCGCGTGCGGCAGGGCGTAGCGCTTGCCCTTGGTGCCGGCGGTCAGCAGGAACTGGCCCATCGAGGCGGCCAGGCCCATGCCGTAGGTGGCGACGTCGCAGTCGATGAACTGCATCGTGTCGTAGATGGCCATGCCAGCCGTCACGGATCCACCGGGCGAGTTGATGTAGAGGTGGATGTCCTGCTTGGGGTCCTCAGCCGACAGCAGCAGCATCTGGGCGGCCAGCTGGTTGGCGATGACGTCGTCGACCTGGCTGCCCAGGAAGATGATGCGCTCGCGCAGCAGGCGCTCGTAGACCGAGTCGTTGAGGTTCATCCCCCCGGCAGCGGCACGCATGAGCGGCGCGCCGGCCAGGTTCGGGTTGGTGCTCACGGGTGCGGTGACCTCCGTAGGACTGTGGTGCAAGGCTCGGTGGGCGGGCTGGGTGGTGCGGGGCCCGGGAGAGGCCCCCAGGGACGTCGTCCCCCGGTGCTCGCCGGAGTCTGCGTCGACCCTAACGCGGCGGCGGGGGGCGGCAGTCCCGGCGCGGGGGGTGTTCGCCGTGGGCGCAGCGGCGGTCGCGCTCTCGCCCGGGACGAGCGACGCCGCCCCTCCCCTGACTCGGGGTGGGACGGCGTCGCTCGTCGAACTCGGAGGGCCCGTCGTTCAGCTCTTGGCGGCGTCCTCGGTGCCCTCGGCCGCGGTGGTGTCGCCGGCCTCGGTGGTGTCGGCAGTGTCGGCGGCCTCGGCCTCCGGGGCCTCCTCCGCGGCGGGCTCGGCGGCGGGGGCCTGGACCGTGCGCGGACGCGCGGCCTCGAGGTCGACGACGTTGCCCGAGGCGTCGGTGATCGTCGTCTGCTCGAGCAGCTGGGCGAGGGTCTTGGTACGGCGGACGTCGGCGACGAACTCGGCGATGTTGCCGCCCTGCTGCAGCTGCTGGGCGTACTGCTCCGGGCTCATCCGGTTGCGCGAGGCCTGGGCCATGATCTGCGCCGAGAGGTCCTCGTTGTCGACGGTGACCTCACGGGCGTCGGCGATCGCGTCGAGGATGAACTGGGTGCGGACCGCCTCCTCGATGTTCTTGCGCTGGTCGGCGTCGTAGGCCTCGCGGCTCTCGACGCCGGACATCTGGAGGAAGCTGTCCCAGTCCATGCCGGCCTGCTGCAGCTCGCCGCTCATGGCCCGGTCGCGCCACTCGATCTCGCGCTCGACGACCTGCTCGGGGACGGGCACCTCGACGGTCGAGAGCAGGTGCTCGACCAGCTTGTCGCGGGCCTGCGCGCCCTGCTGCAGCACCTTGGTGCGCGAGAGCCGGGTGCGGACGTCGTCGCGCAGCTCCTCGAGGGTGTCGAACTCGCTCGCGGTGGAGGCGAACTCGTCGTCGAGCTCGGGGAGCTCCTTGGTCTTCACCGAGCGCACGGTGACGGTGACCTCGGCGTTCTGCCCGGCGTTCGGGCCGTTGAGCAGCGCCGTCTCGAAGGTCTTCGACTCGTCGGCGGACAGCCCGCGCAGGGCGTCGTCCAGGCCCTCCATGAGGCTGCCGGAGCCGACCTCGTAGGACATGCCGGTGGTCGAGCCGTCCTCGAGGACCTCGCCGTCGAGCTTGGCCTCGAGGTCGATGGAGACGTAGTCGCCGTCCTCGACCGGGCGCTCGACGGCGGTCAGCATCGCGAAGCGCTCGCGCATGACCGAGATCTGCTGGTCGATCTCCTCGTCGGTGACCTCGACGTCGTCGACGGTCACGGACAGGTCGTCCAGCGACGGCAGCTCGATCTTGGGGGCGACGTCGACCTCGGCGGTGAAGGCGAAGGTGTCGTTGTCGTCGAGGCGGGTGACCTCGATGTCGGGCTGGCCCAGGACGCGGACCTGGTTCTCCCGCACGACCTCGGAGTAGACCTCCGGGATGGCGTGCTGGACGACCTGCTCGAGCACCAGGGGCCGGCCGACGCGGGTGTCGATGACCCGGTTGGGCACCTTGCCGGGGCGGAAGCCGGGCACGCGCACCTGGCGGCCGAGCTCCTTGTAGACCTCACCGAAGGCGTGGTCCAGGTCCCCCCACGGCACCTCGATCGCCATCCGGACCCGCGTGGGGCCCAGTTCCTCGATGGTGCTCTTCACAGCGGCAGTGCTCCTCGATCGAAAGACAGGACGGGCGCCGGGCCGGTCCGACGGCGCCGGGTCGACCCACGAGTCTAGAGACGTCGCGGGAACGGACGCGGCGGCGGGAGGCGCACACGGAGCTCCACGACGTCGGGGTGGCGGGATTTGAACCCACGGCCCCCCGCTCCCAAAGCGGGTGCGCTACCAAGCTGCGCCACACCCCGTGGCACACCGAGTCTAGGGGGCCGCCGCGCTGCGGGCCGTCGGGCGGTGACCGGGCCCGGCACCCGGGCCTCCGACGACCGGAGGAGACGGTGTCGGAGCCGTTCCGTCACGGGGACGATCGACTCGCTGGGGTCGGTCGAGGGACGGCGGTACCGAGAGGTGCCGCCCCGCCGGCTCGATCCCAGGTCACTCCCCGGACGAGGCCACGAGTTCTCGCCCCCTCCGCAGCGGCGCACGGCATCCGCCTGACACACGGGCGACGCCGTCCGCCGATCGCGGCCTGCCGGGGACCGATCTCTGGGGGCCATGCCGCTCCTCACCCTGCACCTCCGCTGGGACGGGGTGACCTCCGGCCTCTTCCAGCTGGTGCTGCTCCTGGCTTCCTGAGAGGGGCTCCTGCCCGCCGGCTGCCTGTCACGGCGGCTCCGGCACCACGGCCCCACCCTCACCGCCATCGAGATGTGGGACAGCGCCGAGGCCGGCGATCGGATGGGCGACCTCGTGCACACCGTCCGCACGGCCGGTATCAACCAGCCGCCGCAATCGCTCCTGTTCTCCGTGCGCGCCATGCACTTGACCGCGTACCGGCGGCCGGCCGGGCTGCCTGCGATCGCGCCCCAGCCGGGGCCCCTGACCGCGAACACCTGCTGACCGGGTCCTCCGCCCGCGTCCACTGAGCCGACGTACCCGACCCCACGAGGAGTTCCCGTGTCCACCACCGCACCCCCCACCCCTGCAGCGACCGAGGCCGGCACTGTCCTCCCGGCGCCCCGCCAGAGCCCCGAGGTCACGGGTCAGACCGCCGCCGAACCAGCGGGCGCGCCGATGGAGGTCGACTGGGTCTACCCCGAGGTCCACTACGCGCTCGAGCACTGCCGCTTCTGCCGCCCGGTGTAGCGCGTCGCGACTGACCGGGAGGTCGCGACCGGAGGAGCACCCGCGGCGGTTAAGCTGTACCTGCACCGCCGCGGGTGTAGCTCAATGGCAGAGCCCCAGCCTTCCAAGCTGGCCATGCGGGTTCGATTCCCGTCACCCGCTCCACGCATCGACGGCGCGTACGTCCCGCGCGTCCGGGTTCAGGGCCGTCAACAGGCTCGCCGACATCCCCATCGCCGAGGCCCAGCACGCGCTCAAGCGCATGATGCTCGTCCACGGGAGAGGCGCACGGTGCTGAACGAACCGCAGTCAGGTCGAGGTTCCTTGGTTCGGATCCACTGCACCCGGTGCGTGGCGGGGTCCGGCCAGAGGCACAGCGGTCGAGTCATCCGGCGGCGCTGTCGGCCGGGTCGGCGAGCGTCACGTGGACCCAGACGTGCTTGCGGCCGTCGCGGGCGATCCAGCCGTGGGCGGCTCAGCCGCGCGACCAGGTGCAGCCCGAGGCCGCCGTGGGCGGGGTCTCGTCCGACGGCCGGGATGGGTGGCCGATCGCCGGCGGCGTCGCTCACCTCGAGCAGCCAGCCGGTACCGGCGGCGGCGACCGTGACGTGCACCGGCGGGCGGCCGTGCCGCAGCCCGTTGGAGACCAGCTCCTCGAAGATCAGCAGCACCGTCTCGACGGCGTCGGCGTCGGCCGCGATGGCCAG
The DNA here is from genome assembly GCF_054050175.1 of Geodermatophilus sp. SYSU D00697. Lineage (NCBI taxonomy): Bacteria > Bacillati > Actinomycetota > Actinomycetes > Geodermatophilales > Geodermatophilaceae > Geodermatophilus > Geodermatophilus sp. SYSU D00697. The sequence continues at coordinate 1,235 of NZ_JBJGYV010000057.1, read as the reverse complement.
CGGACCGGCGCGCAGCGCGGTGTGCAGCTGCCCGCGCATCGCGGTGAGCTCGGCCGCGGCGCGCGGCGCTCGGCTCCACATCGGGCCCGGAGAGACGTCCGGCGGTGGCAGCTGCTCCCACTGTGCGCTCATGGCCTCGTTCCAGGGGCTGGCTGCCCTGTCCGTACTCGGGCCGCACCCGGGACGCCGCTGCGCCGCCACCTGGAATCGGCCGGTTCCGTCTGCTTCGGTTCCGTGACTAGGCCGTACCCGTCGACAGCGGCGTCCACGCGGCCGCGTCCGGGGTGGTTGCGAAGCCGACGGGCGTTCGACCGCGCCGTGCGGTGGGAGCGGGACGTGATCGTGCTGCACCGAGCGCGCTGCCGACATGCACGAGGCCACCGCGGCCCGGCTGACCGAGACAGCGCTGACCACGGTCGAACTCATCCCCGCCGGCGCACTGCGGGGGCACGCCGCGGTCGAGCACGACCGCGCCGGCGTCGCACGGGCCCGGGCCGCGGGTGGGCGCGCCCGGCTGACCGCGGAAGGCGTTGACGACGTGCCCTGGAGGTGGCCCGGTGAGGCAGGGAACGGCCAGGTGTTCCGCTGCGCCAGTGCACGCTGCCGGCGCCCCGAGATCGGAACCGCCGATGGCTGCTGCCACAGCCGCGGACCGGCCCGTTTCTCGGCCGGGGTGGGTAGCGTCCCGCGCGACATGCTCACCCGAGGTGGAGGACGGACGCGGTGACCGATGCGCTGAGGTCTCTGCTGCACGCGGTCCACCTGCTAGCGCCCGACGAGCTGGCCGGGACCGTGGCCGCCGCGGACACCGGGCTGGGTGTTCGGGAGGCGGTGCTCTACCTGGCCGACTACGGGCACAGCATCCTGCTGCCGGTGCCCGGCTCGGAGGTCCCGAGCGCCAGGAGCTGTCCATCGAGGGCACGCTGGCCGGGCGGGCGTTCCAGCGCGTCGAGGTGGTCGGCAGCGCCGCCGAGCACGGCCACCGGCTGTGGATGCCGCTGCTGGACGGGGTGGAGCGCCTCGGGGTGGCCGAACTCCTTCTGCCCGAGGAGCCCACCGGCGACCAGCGCGACGCCCTGCTGGCCTTCGTCACCCTCACCGCCGAGCTCCTAGACGAGTAAGTCCGAAGTCCGGTCAGTGGTCATAGGCGATCAGGGAGCGGGTGACTGGCTGGCCGGTGGCCCGGTTGTGCCAGATGGCGGCGGTGAGCGCGAGTAGCCGCTGAGCGACTCGGG
>NZ_JBJGYV010000056.1:0-9566 GCF_054050175.1 Geodermatophilus sp. SYSU D00697 | reverse complement strand
GGGGGGGGGGGGGGGGGGGGGTTCTGGGGGCGGGGGGGGGTTGGGGGGGGGGGGGGGGGGGGGGGGGGGGGGGGGGGGGGGGGGGGGGGGGGGGGGGGCGCGGGCCGCGCCCCCCCCCGACGCCGGGGTCGCCTTCCGGTACGGCACGGCCGTCGAGCGGCTCGACGGCTCCGGGCGGCGGGCCACCGGCGTGGTGCTCGACGACGGCGAGCGGCTGCCCGCCGACGCGGTCGTCGTGACCGCCGACCGGCCCGAGCGGCTGGTGCCGGGGTCCGCGCGGCGCCGGCGGCCGGTGTACTCACCCTCGTGCGTCGCACTGCACGTCGGCGTCCGGGCCGAGCTGCCCGGGCAGGCCCACCACACGATCAGCTTCGGCGCCGCCTGGCGGGAGGTCTTCGACGAGCTGACCCGGACCGGGTGCCCCATGACCGACCCCAGCCTGCTGGTCTCCATGCCGTCGGTGACCGACCGGAGCCTGGCGCCCGAGGGCGGGCAGGTGCTCAGCATCGTGGCGCCCACCCCGAACCTGGACCCGCACAGCGGCGGCAACCCCGACCTGGACTGGACGACGCTCGGCCCGCGCTACCGCGAGGAGGTCCTGGCCACGCTCGAGGCCCGGGGCTGGACCGGGCTCACCGGCGCGATCGAGGTGGAGCACGTGGACACCCCGCTGACCTGGGCCGCACAGGGCATGGCCGCCGGGACGCCGTTCGCCCTGGCCCACACCTTCGGGCAGACCGGGCCGTTCCGGACGCCGACCCTCCCCCGCCGCGGCCCCGAGAACGTCGTCCTCGCCGGGTCGTCGGTGCAGCCGGGCGTCGGCGTGCCGATGGTCGTCATCAGCGGGCGGCTGGCCGCGGAGCGGATCACCGGATGACCGTCGTCCAGCCGCCGCGGTCGCGGGAGGAGCAGCAGGCCCGCCTGGACGCGGCCTACCGGCACTGCGCCGCGATCGCCGCCCGCCACGGCAAGAGCTACCACCTGGCCACCCGGCTGCTCACCGCCGACCGCCGTCCGGCCGTCCACGCCCTCTACGCCGCGGCCCGCACCGCCGACGACCTCGTCGACCACCCCGGCGCCGACCCGGCCGGCGACCTCGCGGCATGGTCGCGGGCGGTGCTGGGCGAGCTGGAGGCCGGCTGGTCCGACGACCCCGTGCGGCTGGCGCTCGTGCACACCTACCGCCGGTACGCGATCCCGGTGGAGCACCTGGTCGACTTCCTCGCCGCGATGACCAGCGACCTCGAGGTCACCGGTTACGCCGACATGGACGCCCTCGACCGGTACATGTGGGGCTCGGCGTCGGTGATCGGCCTGCAGGTGCTCCCGGTGCTCGGCACGGCGCCGGGCGTGCGCCGCGAGGAGGCCGCGCCGCACGCGATCGCGCTGGGCGAGGCGTTCCAGCTGACCAACTTCCTGCGCGACGTCGCCGAGGACGTCGACCGCGGCCGGGTCTACCTGCCCGCCGACCTCATGGCCGCGCACGGCGTCACCCGCGAGCAGCTGGCGGCCAAGCGGTACGACGCGGCCTTCCGCGAGCTGATGCGGGAGATGGTGGCGATCGTGCGCCGCCGCTACGACGACGCCGCGCCCGGGACGCCGATGCTCGCGCCGGAGTCCCGCGACTGCGTGCGCGCGGCCACCGCCCTCTACGGCGGGATCCTCACCGAGATCGAGCGGGCCGACTACCGGGTCCTCGACCGCCGGGTCCGGGTGTCCCGGCCGCGCCGCCTGGCGGTGTTCGCCCGCCGGTTGACCGCCGCCCAGCTGGCCAGGGTGAGGGTCACCATGGCGAAGCCGAACAGCAGGTCCTCGACCGGGGCGTAGGCGATCCGCGGCCCCCAGATGCCCGTCGGGTCGTAGGTGACCACCTGCAGCCCGGTGAGCACGCCGTTCATGAGCAGCTGGAAGGCGATCACGATCGCGTAGGCCACCCAGAACACCCGCCGGGTGACCATGCGGGTCCGGTAGACGGCCAGGTCGACGACGAGGACGGCGACCACCGCGGTGACCGCCAGGGCGGAGTAGCTCACCGGTCGGCCTCCTCGGCGGGATAGCCGGCGTCCCAGCCGGTCACCTTCCGCACCGCCTCCAACGCCAGTACCGAGCACAGCGGGACGACGAGGAAGAACAGCACCTCCTCGACCGGGATGCCGCCGGGCAGCCGGACGCCGAGGGTGAGCTCGTCGGAGTAGTCCCAGTGGCCCTGCGCGATCGCGTAGAGCACCCAGACCACGAAGACGACGAACTCGGGCAGCACCGCCAGGAGCAGCCGCCGCCAGCGGGCGTACACGCGCACCCGCAGCACCAGCTCCAGCGGCGCGGTGACGACCAGGCAGCCGGCCAGCAGCGCCAGGTACGTCAGGGAGCCCACGAGCCGGTCAGAACGCCAGCGCCTGGGCCCGGCGGGTGACCTCGGTGTGCCGGTCGCTGCGCAGCGCCTCGACCGGGGTGCCCGGCAGCGACTCGTCGGCGCGGAAGAGCCACTCGAACACCTCCTCGTCGCTGTACCCGCCGTCCCGCAGGACGGTGATCAGGCCCGGCAGGTGCTTGAGGACAGCCCCGTCCCGGAAGAAGTCGGCGGGGATGCGGCTGTTGCCGCTGCCGGGGACGGCGAGGATCTTGCGCTCGCGCAGCAGCTGCCGGACCCGGTTCGGCGAGACCCCCAGTACAGCGGCGACCTCCGCGGGGGTGAACGTCTCCATAGGCTCCGAGCCTATGGCGCACGAGCAGCGGACACCCCCGGCACCCGCCCTGCCGGGCCAGCGCCGTTCCGGCGAGACGCCGGACGACGGTCCCGGGCCCGACCTGCTCGACCTCGCCGCGCTGGAGGCCCGGGCGCGGGAGCTGCTGCCCGGAGACGTCGCCGACTACTACGCCGGCGGCGCCGAGGGCGAGGTCACCCTGCGCGAGGCGCCGGCCGCGTGGCGGTCCTGGCGGCTGCGGCCCCGGGTGCTGCGCGGCCCCACCGCGGTCTCCCTCGCCACCACGCTGCTGGGCAGCGAGGTCGCGACACCGGTCGGCGTGGCGCCGTGGGCCTACCAGGCGATGGCCTCTCCCGAGGGGGAGCGCGGCACGGCCGAGGGGGCGGCGACCGCCGGCGCCCTGATGACCGTCTCGACCTCGGCGAGCACCGGGCTGGCCGAGGTCGCCGCCGTGGCGCCGGACGCGCCCAAGTGGTTCCAGCTCTACCGCGTGCACTCCCCGGCCCACACCGACGGCCTCGCCCGCCGCGCCCGCACCGCCGGCTACCGCGCGCTGGTGCTCACCGCGGACATGCCCGTCTACGGACGGCGGCTGCGCGACCTGCGGGCGGCCTTCGCGCTGCCGGCCGACCACCCCCTGCCCAACCGCCCCGGGACAGGGGACCACGCCGACGTCCCCGTCTGGACCTTCGACGACATCGGCCGGTTCGCCGACCTCTCCGGCCTGCCGGTGGTCGTCAAGGGCGTGCTGCGGGGGGACGACGCGGCGCGGTGCGTCGCGGCCGGGGCGGCGGCTGTGTGGGTGTCCACCCACGGCGGCCGGCAGGCCGATCCGGTGGTGGCCAGCGCGCACGCCCTCCCCGAGGTGGTCGAGGCGGTCGGCGGCGAGGCGGAGGTGTACGTGGACGGCGGCATCCGCGCGGGCTCCGACGTCCTCACCGCCCTCGCCCTGGGCGCCCGCGCGGTGTTCGTCGGCCGGCCGGCGGTGTGGGGCCTGGCGACCGGCGGCGCCGCAGGCGTGGCGCGGGTCCTGGCGGGACTGAGCGCCGAGCTGGCGCACACGATGGCGCTGTGCGGCGTGGCCGACGCCACCGCCGTCCCGCGGGACACGGTGACCGAGGCTCCCGGGACCCGCCGGTAGGATCGCTGCGGGGCCGTGACTGGCGCATCGAGGTGGGACCGACCACCGGGGAGCGGCCCGCACCACCCCGCCGGGCGCCTGGGCACCTCCTGACTCGACACCCGCGCTGGAGCCCCCCATGACGGACGCGACCGCCTCCTTCGACGCAGCCACCGCCTCGGCGGCCTACCGCAGCGCCCTGCAGGTCATCGGGGCCGTCGAGCCCCGCGTGGCCGACGCGATCGGCGCCGAGCTCGCCGACCAGCGCAGCTCGCTCAAGCTGATCGCCAGCGAGAACTACGCCAGCCCCGCCGTCCTGCTGACGATGGGCAACTGGTTCAGCGACAAGTACGCCGAGGGCACGGTCGGGCACCGCTTCTACGCCGGGTGCCAGAACGTCGACACCGTCGAGGCGCTGGCCGCCGAGCACGCCCGCGAGCTGTTCGGCGCCCCGCACGCCTACGTGCAGCCGCACTCGGGGATCGACGCCAACCTGGTCGCGTTCTGGGCGGTCCTGGCCACCCGCGTCGAGGCCCCCGCGCTGGAGAAGGCCGGCGTCCGGCACGTCAACGAGCTGACCGACTCCGACTGGTCCGAGCTGCGCCACGCGCTGGGCGACCAGCGGATGCTGGGCATGTCCCTGGACGCCGGCGGCCACCTCACCCACGGCTTCCGCCCGAACATCAGCGGCAAGATGTTCGAGCAGTCCTCCTACGGCACCGACCCGGAGACCGGCCTGCTCGACTACGACGCCGTCCGGGAGCGGGCGCGGGAGTTCCGCCCGCTGATCCTCATGGCCGGCTACTCCGCCTACCCGCGCCGGGTCGACTTCGCGCGGATGCGCGAGATCGCCGACGAGGTGGGCGCGACCCTGGTCGTCGACATGGCGCACTTCGCCGGGCTCGTCGCCGGGAAGGTCCTCACCGGCGACTTCGACCCGGTGCCGCACGCGCACGTGGTCACCACCACCACGCACAAGTCGCTGCGCGGCCCGCGCGGCGGCGCGGTGCTGGCCCAGCCGGAGTTCGCCGACGCCGTCGACCGGGGCTGCCCGATGGTGCTCGGCGGCCCGCTGCCGCACGTCATGGCCGCCAAGGCGGTCGCGTTCGCCGAGGCCCGCCGTCCGGAGTTCGCCGGCTACGCGCAGGCGGTCGCCGACAACGCGCAGAGCCTCGCCGAGGGCCTGACCCGCCGCGGGGCGCGGCTGGTGACCGGCGGCACCGACAACCACCTGGTGCTCGTCGACGTCTCCGGCTTCGGCCTCACCGGGCGGCAGGCGGAGTCCGCGCTGCTGGACGCCGGCATCGTGACCAACCGCAACGCGATCCCGGCCGACCCCAACGGCGCCTGGTACACCTCCGGCATCCGGCTGGGCACCCCGGCCCTGACGACCCGCGGGTTCGGGGCGGCCGAGTTCGACCGCACCGCCGAGCTGATCGTCGACGTCCTCTCGGGCACCTCGCCCACCGCCACCCGGGACGGCTCGCCCTCCAAGGCGAGGTACGCGACCACCGACGGCCTGGCCGACCGCACGCGCGACGCGGCGGCCGAGCTGCTCGAGCGGCACCCGCTCTACCCGGGTCTCGACCTGGCCTGAGGCCCCCCGCCGGGATCAGGGGACCTGGTCGTGGAGGGTCCTCCCCCACCTCAGACGGTGAGGGAGGACGCTCGATGACCAGGTCCCCTGATCGTCCCCCTCCCCGAGTCCGGTGGGGGGACCGGGACCGGTGTGACTCGTGCTCCCGTCGGGACCGTCCGCCCGCGTGTACGGACCGTTCCGGCAGGTGGGGCTCCTACACTCGGCCGGGTGGACACCGCCGTGACCGACCCCGTGGTCGGCCTCGTACTGGAGGGGCGTTACCACCTCCAGGAGCGGCTGGCCCGCGGCGGCATGTCGACCGTCTACGCCGCGCAGGACCTGCGGCTGCACCGGACGGTCGCGGTCAAGGTCATGGCCGAGCACCTGGCCCACGACCCGACGTTCGTCGGCCGGTTCACCCGCGAGGCGCGGGCCGCGGCGATGCTCAGCCACCCCAACGTCGTCTCGGTCAGCGACCAGGGCAGCGACCAGGGCCTGGTGTTCCTCGTCATGGAGCTGGTGCGCGGCCGCACGCTGCGCGACCTGCTGCAGGCCCGCGGCCGGCTCACCATCGGCGAGGCGTTCGCCGTCCTCGAGCCGGTGCTGTCCGGGCTGACCGCCGCCCACCGCGCCGGCATCGTGCACCGCGACATCAAGCCGGAGAACGTCCTCATCGGGTCCGACGGCGTGGTCAAGGTCGCCGACTTCGGCCTCGCCCGCGCCCTGACCGGCACCGGCCAGACCAGCCACACCGGCGGCGTCCTCATCGGCACGGTCGCCTACCTCTCCCCCGAGCAGCTCGAGCGCGGCAAGGCCGACGCACGCAGCGACGTCTACGCCGCCGGGGTCGTGCTCTACGAGATGCTCACCGGCCACCCGCCCTACGGCGGGGACACCCCGCTGGCGGTGGCCTACCAGCACGTCCACCACGACATGCCGACCCCGTCGGACGAGGTCCCCGGGATCCCGTGGGAGGTCGACGACCTCGTCGCCCGCACCACCCGCCGCGACCCCGTCCTGCGGCCCCTGGACGCCGGGGCGTTCCTCGCCGACCTCGAGGACGTGCGGCGCGACCTGGGCATCGAGCGGGTGCCGGTGCCCACCGGCCGCAGCACCGCCGGCCCCGACACCCTCCGCCCCACCAACCGGCCCACCCGGCCGCGGCACCCCAGCGACCCGGGCCGCGACGGCGACCCGCGCACCGAGGTGCTCGGGGTCAACGGCACCCGGCCCGGCCGCGGCGGCCGCACCTCGATGCTGCCGGGGATGGGCCCCGGCCCCACGACCGACGTCGGCGGGCGCCGCCCCGGGCTCGAGCGCACCCGTCCCGGCGTGCCCCAGCACATCCGCCGGCGCCGGGCGCGGTTCGCCGCCGCGCTGGTGTTCCTGCTCGCGGTCACCATCGGCGCGGTCGGCTGGTGGCTGGGTTCGGGCCGCTGGACGACGGTGCCGCAGCTGGTCGGCAAGGACCAGGCCGCCGCCGTCGACCTGCTGCAGCAGGCGGGGCTGGACCCCGACTGCTGCGAGGAGCAGTTCAGCGAGGACGTCGCCGAGGGTGTGGTGATCTCGGCCGACCCGGACGGTGGCGAGGCGATCCGCGGCACCGACGTGTCGCTCGTCGTCTCCAAGGGCCCGGAGCGGTTCGAGGTCGACCCCGAGATGGTCGGCCGGCCGCAGGACGAGGTCCTGGCCGAGATCGACGACACCATCCCGGTCGTCGTCGAGGTCCAGCAGGACTACGACAACAAGATCCCGGTCGGCCACGTCACCGGCTTCGACCCCGAGATCGGCACCGAGCTCAAGCGCGGCCAGGCGCTCGTCGTCTACGTCAGCCGCGGCCACGAGCCGGTGACGGTCCCCGCCCTCGTCGGGCTCTCACCCGAGGAGGCGACCGCCAACCTCGAGGCGCTCGGCTTCACCGTCGAGCAGTCGGAGGGGCGCAGCGCCGACGTCGACCGCGGCGAGGTCATGGCCGTCGACCCGGCCAGCGGCCAGAAGGCGCCCTACGAGAGCACCGTGACGATCCAGGTCTCGGTCGGCCTCCCGCAGGTCACCGTGCCCGACGTCGTCGGCAAGAGCCAGCAGGAGGCCACCGCCCTGCTCGAGGCGGCGGGGTTGAAGGTCAAGGTCAGCCAGTTCTTCGGCGACCGGGTGCTGCGACAGAGCCCCGGGGCCGGCGAGGTGGTCGACATGGGGACCTCGGTGACCATCCTGGTGACCTTCGGATAGGACTGAGAACGCTGCGTACTGCTGCGGGTGGGCCGCCGATCGGCGCGCACATCCAGATCAAGGGCGGGCTGGCCACGGGCGGCCTGACCTACACCGACGCCGTCGCCGCGCGGGCCGTGCAGGTCTTCGTCGGCAACCCGCGCGGCTGGAAGCTGACCGCGGGCGACCCCCGCCAGGACGCCCGGTTCGTCGAGGGCTGCGCCGAGCGCGGGGTGCCCGCCTTCATCCACACGCCGTTCCTGGTCAACGTCGGCTCCCCCACCGAGGCCACCGTCGAGCAGTCGATCGCCAGCATCGCGCACAACCTGGCCCGGGGCGCCCAGCTCGGCTGCCGGGGCGTGGTGGTGCACGCCGGCTCCGCCGTGGGCGAGGACCGCTACGAGGACGCGCTGCGCCAGCTGCACGAGCGGCTGCTCCCGGTCCTGGAGGCCGCGCCCGCCGACGGTCCGCGGCTGCTGGTCGAGCCGACCGCCGGCGGCGGGAAGTCCCTCGCCGCGACGGTCGAGGACCTCGGCCCGTACCTGGCGGCGCTGGAGCACCACCCGTTGGTCGGCGTCTGCTTCGACACCTGCCACGCGTGGGCGGCCGGCCACGACCTCTCCGTGCCCGGCGGGATGACCGCGACGCTCGACGCGCTGGAGGCCAGCGTGGGTCCGGGCCGGCTGGGCCTGGTGCACGCCAACGACTCCCTCGACGCGTGCGGGTCCAAGCGGGACCGGCACACCACCATCGGCGCGGGCACCATCGGCGGCGGCGCGTACGGCACCGGCCCGTTCGCCGAGCTCCTGGCCCACCCGTCGATGACCGGCGTCCCGGTCGTCGTCGAGACCCCCAGCGAGAAGGACGGCGTCGCGTGGGCCGGGCACGCGGCCGACATCGCGCTGCTGTGCTCACTGCGCGACGGCACCGCCGCGGACCGGGCCCCCGCCGCCTGAGGCCGGTGGCGGCGTACGACAGATGTCCCGGGACGAATCCGTCCGGTGGCGGTTGGCACACAGGTGAGGCTGGGCTAACTTAGGGGTGCCTTTCCTTCCCCTGCCCCCGGGAGTGCCGCGCGTGTACGTCTGCATCTGCTTCGCCGTGAGCGAGGCCCAGCTCGCCGACGCCATCGCCGACGGTGCCCGCACGGAGGAGGAGGTCGGCGACGCCTGCGCGGCCGGTACCGGCTGCGGCAGCTGCCTGGACCGCATCTGCGACCGGCTGCGCGCCGCGGACCCCCTGCACGGCCTGGAGCTCCGCGAGCCCGCCGCCTGAGGACAGGCTGCCCATGCCAAGGTCGGCCTGAGTCCGATGGGCCCTTCCGAGCCCGGCTAACCTCGGCCGCAACCGAGCCGAGGAGGAGCGTTATGCAGGGCGACGCACGGGTCATCGAGTACCTGAACGAGCAGCTGACCAGCGAGCTGACCGCCATCAACCAGTACTTCCTGCACGCCAAGATGCAGGCGAACTGGGGCTACAACAAGCTCGCCGAGCACACCCGCGACGAGTCCATCGAGGAGATGACCCACGCGGAGCGGCTCACCGACCGCATCCTCTTCCTCGAGGGCCTGCCGAACTACCAGAAGCTGCTGCCGCTGCGGATCGGGCAGACCGTCCGCGAGCAGTTCGAGTCCGACATGGCGATCGAGGTCGAGGTCCTGGCCCGGCTGCGCGAGGCGATCCCCTACTGCGAGTCGGTCGGCGACCGGGTGAGCAAGAACCTGTTCGAGTCGATCCTCGAGGACGAGGAGCACCACATCGACTACCTCGAGACCCAGCTGCACCTGCTCGACACCCTCGGCGAGCAGCTGTACCTGGCCGGCCAGATCGAGCACCCGACGCCTGGCGACCACGCCGAGTGACCCCACCCGTGCGACGGGGCCGCACCCCAGGAGCGGTGGGGGCCCCGTCGGGTCAGCGTGCCGGGGGTCTCGGGGCGGCCCGGAGCGCGACG
>NZ_JBJGYV010000055.1:0-11266 GCF_054050175.1 Geodermatophilus sp. SYSU D00697 | reverse complement strand
CGCCGCCGGTAGAAAACAAAATCGAAAACGCAGAGTAAGTACAAGAAGGGCCCGACCCCCGGGGCGGGGCGCCCCCCCCCCCCCCCTCCCCGGCCTCCCGTCCGCAGCGAGGAGACGATGAACGAGACCCGAACGACCGGGCCGGCGCAGCCGGCGCCCTCCGAGCCGGCCGGGGCGGGAGCCGAGCGGCTGTCCGTCACCGGGGTGTCCAAGCGGTACGGGGCGGTGCGCGCGATCCGCCACGCGGACATGACCGTGCGGGCCGGCCGGGTGCACGCCCTCGTGGGTGAGAACGGCGCCGGGAAGTCCACCCTGATCAAGATCCTGTCCGGGGCGGCGACCGCCGACACTGGCCGGATCACCTTCGAGGGGGAGCCGGTGACGATCTCGAGCACCGCGGACGCCATCGCCCTGGGCATCGCGACCGTCTACCAGGAACCGCAGCTGTTCCCCGACCTGACCGTCGCCGAGAACGTCTTCACCGGCCGGGAGATCACCCGCCGGGGCCGGGTGGACTGGACGGCGCAGAACGCCCGCGTGGTGGAGCTGCTGGAGCTGATCGGCCTGCCCGCCCGCTACGCGACCGTCCCGGTCAGCGAGCTGTCCATCGCCGAGCAGCAGCAGGTCTCGATCGCCAAGGCGCTGGTCGGCAACGCGAAGGTGCTCATCCTCGACGAGCCCTCGGCGATCCTCACCGACGCCGAGATCGAGGTGCTCTTCGGCGTCGTCCGCCGGCTGGCCTCCACGGGGGTCGCGATCATCTACATCTCCCACCGCCTCGACGAGCTGTTCGTCATCGCCGACGAGGTCACCGTCATGCGCGACGGGCAGACCCTGGGCACCTGGCCGATCGAGGAGCTCTCGGTCCGGCGGGTCGTCGAGCTGATGGTCGGCGGCATCCTCGAGGACACCCCGCCCGCGCACACCGTCCCCGACGCCCCGCCGCGGCTGGTCCTGGAGGACCTGTCCTGCGAGGGCGAGTACGCGCACGTCGACGTCGCCGTCCGCCCGGGCGAGATCGTCACCCTCTACGGCCTGATCGGCTCGGGCGCCGCGGAGGTCGCCGAGGCCGTGTACGGCATGCGCCGGGCCACCGGCGGCCGGATGCTGCTCGACGGGCGACCGATCGCACCCTCCTCCCCCCGCGCGGCCAAGAAGCTGGGCATCGCGCTGCTGCCGGCCAACCGGAAGCTGCAGGGGCTGTTCAGCTTCCAGTCGATCGCCTTCAACATCTCCGCCGGCCACCTGCCGTTGCTGTCCAAGCTCGGCACCTGGATGGACCGGCGGCGCGAGCGCCAGGTCGCCCGGGACTTCATCGCCCGGCTGTCGGTGAAGACGCCGCACGAGCGGCAGCCGGTCTCGGCCATGTCCGGCGGCAACGCGCAGAAGGTCGTGCTCGCCCGCCAGCTGGTGGAGCGGCCCAGGGTGCTGGTGCTGGCCGAGCCCACGCAGGGCGTGGACGTCGGCGCCAAGGAGGAGATCCACCGGATCGTCCGGTCGCTGGCCGACGAGGGGACCGCCGTCCTCATCGTCACCTCCGACCTGCCCGAGGCCATCCGCATCTCCGACCGGCTGCAGGTCGTCCGGGCCGGGACCACGACGGTCGAGTTCGGCCCCGGGGCGAGCCAGGCCGACGTCCTGGCCGCCGCCGCGGGAGCGGTCGACCAGGAGGAGGCGGCATGAGCTCGTCCACCCTCACGCCCTCCGGCGGCGGCGCCCCGGCCGGGCAGCAGGCGCACGCCGCCACGGCCCGCGGGCGGGTCCTGCCGTTCCCGGTCACCGGCCAGGAGATCGTGCTGATCGTGGTCATCGCCGCTCTCTGGGTGGCCCTGGCCCTCGCCACCCCGGCCTTCCTGACCAGCGGCTCCATCGTGCCGCTGCTGGTGGCCATGGCGCCGGTCGCGCTCATCGGCATCGGGATGACCGTCATCATCATCACCGGCGGGATCGACGTCTCGGTGGCCGGCATCGTCATGGTCTGCGCCGTCGTGGTGGCCAAGGCGATGGTCGACTCCGGCGCGTCCCTGCCGGTGGCGGTCCTGCTGTCGGTGGTCCTCGGCGGCGTGCTCGGCCTGGTCAACGGCGTGCTCATCGCCTACGGGCGGGTGCACGCGATCATCATCACCTTCGGCACCGCGAACCTGTTCAAGTTCCTCGGGCTGCAGTTGTTCGGCGGCACCACGGTCGACAACATCCCCGGCACGCTGGCCTTCTTCGGCCGTGGCGAGGCCGGCCGCACCCTCGGCGTCCCGCACAGCTTCCTGATCATGCTGCTGATCGCCGCAGCGGCCTGGTACTACCTGCGGCACACGCCCGGCGGGCGGCACCTGTACGCGATCGGCGGGGACGCCGACGCCGCCCGGCTGGCCGGGGTGAAGGTGCAGCGGCGGGTGATGTCGGCCTACGTCCTCACCGGCCTGCTCACCGGGCTGGCCGCCTGCTTCGTCATCGCGCGCGGCACGTCCACGCTGGCCCCGAACGTGGGCGCCGGGATGGAGCTGGCCGCGATCGCCGCGGTGGTCATCGGCGGCACCTCGATCATGGGCGGCCGCGGCTCGGTCCTCGGCACCGTCCTCGGGGCGCTGCTGGTGCAGACGGTCACCTCCGGGGTGACCCAGCTGGGCTGGCGCTCGCAGCTGTCGGCCTTGTTCATCGGCATCTTCATCCTGATCGCCGTCGGGGCCGACCTGCTCCGGCAGCGGGCGAGGAGGACGACATGAGCACCGCGGTCTCCCCCCAGGCCCCGGCGCCCGCGCCGCGGTCCGACGACGAGGCCGGTCCCCGGCAGTCGCGGGCCCGGGCGCTGCCCGAGCTGGTCCTGCGGGCCCTGCTCACCCAGCGGATCGTGCTGCTGCTGGTGCTGCTGGTGGCCGTCGTCGTCACGTTCCTGACGCTGTCGGCGCGCAACTACCTGACCGCGCCCTACGACGCGTCCTACCTGTCGGCCACGCTGATCAGCGCCGTCCCGCTGGTCATGCTCGGCCTGGCCGAGCTGCTGGTCATCACCTCCGGGCGGGGCGGGATCGACCTGTCGGTGGGCGCCATCGTGTCGCTGACCAGCATGGTGTTCGGCTTCGCCTACGGGGAGTGGGGCTGGCCGCTGTGGGCCTCGATCGTCCTCGCCGCCGCGTTCGGCGGGCTGTGCGGCGCGGTCAACGGGTTTCTCATCGCCTACATCGGCTACCCGGCGCTGATCACCACCCTGGCGACCTACTACGCCTTCTCCTCGATCGCGATCGTCATCAACGACCAGCAGCCGATCAGCACCCAGCCGATCCAGGAGTTCTTCTCCGCCGCCCGGTCGGTCCCGATCGGCGGCGGCGAGGACCCGCTGCAGGTGCCGCTGGGCATCCTGACCTTCCTGCTGCCCACCACGGTGGTCGTCTGGCTGCTGCTCAACCGCAGCACGTACGGACGGCGGCTCTACGCCATCGGCACCAACGACGTGGCCGCGGAGTGGTCGGGCATCGACGTGCGGCGCACCCGGTTCACCGCCTACCTCACGGCCGGGGTCATCTCCGGGCTGGTCGCGGTCGTGACGGTGGCCCAGTTCGCCTCGGCGCGGCCCGACGCCGGGGTGGCGGGCAACGGCATGGCGCTGCCGGCCATCACGATCGCCGTCCTCGGCGGGGTGGCGATCACCGGCGGGATCGGGCGGGTGGCCGGCGTCGTCCTGGCCACGCTGCTGATCGTGTGGCTCAACGCCGGGATCCTGCTGGCCGTGCCGGGCAACGCCGGGTCGCAGTACCAGCTGTTCGCGCTCGGCATCGTGCTGGTCTTCGCGGCCCTGCTCAACGGCTACGCCAACCGCAGGTACGGGCGGACCGGGTGAGCGCCGTCTGGGACCCCGGCCCGGTGAGCGAGGAGGTCGCGCTCACCCGGTCGCTGCGCGAGCGGTCGCGGGACCTCGTCGCCCTCGCCGAGGGCAACACCTCCCAGCGGCTGCCCGACGGCCGCATGGTGGTCAAGGGCGCGCGGGTGCGGGTGGCCGCGTACTCGGTCGGCGGGGTGGTCCCCCTCGACGCGGCGAAGGTCGAGGAGTTCTCCGCCCGGGAGGCCGTCGTCGAGCGCCGCGCCCGCCTCGGCGGCTCGCCGGCATGACCCTGCCCCGGGGCTCCGCGGCGCCCTGCACGAGCGGACCCGCCGGCACCGGGTCCACCCGCGGGGCACCCTCCACCCCGACGTCCTGCCGCTGCTGCGGACCCTGCACGGACCGGTCCCCGTCGGCGTGCTGGCCGACCAGGAGGCCACCGTCGTCGACGTCTGGGGGGTGTCGGCGACCGTCGGCTCCGAGGAGCCCAGCCCCGAGCTGTTCGCCTGGTGGCCGGAGCGGGCCGGCTGCGCGCCGGAGGAGGGGGTGCACGTGGGCAACCGGCTCGACAACGACGTCCGGCCCGCCGCCGCGCTGGGCCTGGACACCGTGTGGGTGCTGCGCGGCGAGGCGCCCGACGAGCCGACGCCCGAGCAGCTGGCCGAGGCCGACCTCGCGGTCGCCGACGTCACCGGCCTCGCCGAGGTGCCGCTGCCGCTGACCGCCCCGCGACGGTGACCGTGGGACGACCTGGTCCTCGGCGTCGACCCGGCCACCGCCGCGCTGACCGAACCCGCCGGCGGAGAGCGCCGACCGGGTGGTGCGCACCGCCGGGGTGGTCGACCCCGACCCCGCCCAGGTCGGCCCGCTCGAGGAGGGCTACCTGCGGCTGGTCGACGAACTGCGCCGGCGCGGCCGGCTCGACGACTGATCATCGGAGGAGAGGAGAGGTCCCATGGCGATCACCCACGGCGTCCACGCGCTGGTCTGGACCGGGGGCTGGTCCCCCGACGAGGCGCGGCACGCGATCGCCTCCACGGCCGAGGCCGGCTACGACCTGATCGAGATCGCCCCCATCGACCCCACCGGGTTCGACGCCGACCTGACCGCGCGGCTGCTGCAGGAGCACGGCCTGCAGGTGAGCGCGTCGCTGGGGCTCAGCGCGGACACCGACGTGTCCAGCGAGGACCCCGACGTGGTCGCCCGGGGGCGCGAGCGCCTGGCAACGGCCCTGTCGGTGCTGCGCGACAGCGGCGGCTCGGTGCTGTGCGGCGTCCTGTACTCCAAGCTCGGCAAGTACGCCGGGCCGGCGACCGAGCGCGGCCGGGCCAACTCCCAGGAGGCGATCGCCTGGCTGGCCGACAAGGCCGCCGCCTCCGGCATCACGCTGGCGCTGGAGTTCTGCAACCGCTACGAGACCAACGTCATCAACACGACCCAGGAGACGCTGGACTTCATCGCGGCGGTGGACCGGCCCAACGTCATGGCGCACCTCGACACCTACCACATGAACATCGAGGAGCACTCGTTCCGCGAGGCGGTGCGGGCCGCCGCGGCGGCCGGCCGGCTGGGCTACGTGCACGTCGGGGAGTCCCACCGCGGCGCGCTGGGCACCGGCACCATCCCCTGGGCGGAGTTCTTCGGCGCGCTCACCGAGGTCGGCTACGAGGGCATAGTGACCTTCGAGTCGTTCTCCGCCGAGGTGGTGCACCGGACGCTCTCCAACGACCTGGCGATCTGGCGCAACCTGTGGACCGACAACGTCACCCTCGCCCGCGGGGCGCTGGCCTTCACCAAGGCCGGGCTCGCGGCCGCCGGGGGGCGCGCCTGACCCCGGCCCGCGACGCGGCCGGGCGCGGCCCTCCCCCGGCGGCGG
Organism: Geodermatophilus sp. SYSU D00697; assembly: GCF_054050175.1. Taxonomy (NCBI): domain Bacteria; kingdom Bacillati; phylum Actinomycetota; class Actinomycetes; order Geodermatophilales; family Geodermatophilaceae; genus Geodermatophilus; species Geodermatophilus sp. SYSU D00697. The sequence goes on along the minus strand of NZ_JBJGYV010000055.1, from coordinate 5,579 downwards.
CCGGTCCCCCACAGCCGCCGCCGGGGCTCGTGGTCAGCCGCGCGGCCCGGGGATCTGCGGCGCGCGCAACGGGCGGAACGCCGCCCGGACCTCGGTGGCGAACAGCTCGGGCTCCTCCCAGGCGGCGAAGTGGCCGCCCCGGTCGACCTCGTTGAAGTAGCTGAGGGTCGGGTAGGCCCTCTCGGCCCAGCTGCGCGGCGTCCGCCAGATCTCACCGGGGAACGTGGTGAACCCGACCGGGACCGTGACCTCCGGGGGGGCCTGGCCCGCCGCGGCGGCCTGGGCGGCGACCCCGTAGCTGTCCCAGTAGGACCGCGCCGCCGAGGCACCGGTACCGGTGAGCCAGTACAGCGTGATGTTGTCCAGGACGGAGTCCCGGGTGAGGTTGCCCGCGGGCCGCCCGTCGACGAAGGCCCGGGAGATCTTGTAGTAGGCGTCGGTGTCGTGGTCGAGCATCCACGCCGCCAGCGCGGCGGGTGAGTCGAGCAGGGCGTAGCCGATCGTCTGCGGCCGGGTGGCCATCTCGAGGAAGTAGCCGAAGCCGCTCGTGCGGAACCTCTCGATCGCGGCGGCCGCCGCGCGTTCCTGCTCGGTGTCGGTCGGCTGGGGGCCGCCCAGCACCGTCACGAGCAGGTTGGTGTGGATGCCGATCAGCCCCTCGGGCGCCTGACGGCCCATCGCGTCGGTGACGCCGGCGCCGACGTCACCGCCCTGGGCGACGTAGCGCGCGTAGCCGAGGCGGCGCATCAGCTCCGCCCACGCCCGCGCGACGCGGCCGACGTCCCAGCCGGTCTCGGTCGGCTCGGCGGAGAAGCCGTAGCCGGGCAGGGAGGGCAGCACCAGGTCGAAGGCGTCCTCGGCCGCTCCGCCGTGCGCGGGCGGGTCCGTGAGCGGGCCGACGCAGTCGAGCAGCTCGACGACCGAGCCCGGCCAGCCGTGTGTCATGACCAGCGGGAGCGCATCCGGGTGCGGGGACCGCACGTGGAGGAAGTGCACGTCCACCCCGTCGATGGACGTCGTGTACTGCGGCAGCGCGTTCAGCCGCGCCTCGATCCGGCGCATGTCGTAGTCGTCGGCCCAGTAGCGGCACAGCGCCTGCACCGCCGCCAGCTGCACGCCCTGCTCGCGATCGGCGACCAGCTCCCGGGAGGGCCAGCGCGTCGCGGCGAGGCGGCGGCGCAGGTCGGCGACCGCCTCCTCCGGGACCGCCGCGCGGAAGGGACGGATCGCACTGCCGGTCTGTTCTGCGACTGCGGTCATGGCGGGCCCTCGGAACTGGGGAGCGGGGGAAGTCGCACACCGGGCCAGACCAGCGACGCACCGGGGGCTGGGCTTCCAGGACCCGTCCACCCTGGCGCTGCGCCGTCGGGTGGCAGCAGGGACGAACGGCCCACCCCCGCATGTCCGCACCCCACGTCACGGACGCCTCTCAGGACGGCACACCGGGACGACGGGCGCTGCGGCCGGGTTCGCCCGCGTGGAACCAGGCCTGCACACACGACGTCGTCTGCCGCGGGAGGTCGTCTGCCGCGGGAGCGAGGACCCCGCCTAGTCCTCGATGACGTCGCGCCCCTGCTCCCGCAGCCGCGCCAGGCTGTCCAGCATGCCCTGCACCACCTCCGGGTCATGCCCCTCCCAGCCGTCCACCTCGCCCACGACGCGCAGCGGATGCCGGGTGCGGTAGGACCGGGTGGGGTTGCCGGGGAACCTCTTGTCGGTCACGTTCGGGTCGTCCTCGAAGGGACCCAGGGGCTCCACGACGTAGACGTGTCCCCGATCCCCATCCCCGGCCAGCGCCGTCGCCAGCTCCGCTCCCCAGGCAGCGGTGTCCACGAGCGCGGTGAAGTAGACGTGGTTGGACACCCGGCCCTCTTGGAAGGTGGAACCGTGGCCGGGAACGAGCTCATCGCCGGCCTCCAACGCGGACCTCGTCCCGTGGTAGAAGGGCCCCTGGACGTGCTCGCAGCGCTCGTAGGTGACGGGGACGTGGGTGCTGCTCTCCTCGCCCATCGCTGTCCTCTCCTCGGACGTCACGGTCGGCCGACCTCCTCCAGCGTCGGCTCTGCCACCCACCTGCGAACGGCCAGGACCGGGGGCATTCCCGGGGTCAGGCGAGGACGCGCAGCACCAGGTCGCGGTCGCAGTTGCCGCCGGTCATGACGACCGCCGCCACCGCGCCGTCGGGGCGGGCGGTGTCCGCCAGCAGCCCCGCGAGCGCGATCGCGCCGGCCGGCTCGGGCATCTGGTGCGTGGTCTGCCACAGGACCCGCATCGCCTGCTCGGTCGCCTGGTCGCTGACCTGCACGAACCGGGCCGCTCCGCGGACCATCACCGCGACGGCGTCCTCGTCGGGCACCCGGGTGGCGACGCCGTCGACGAAGGTGTCGGCCTCGGGCGTCGTGACCGGGTGCCCGGCCGCGAACGACAGGGCGTGTGCCGGGGCGCCCTCCGCTCCGACGGCGACCACCTCGGTGCGGCGGCCGAGCAGGTCCCGGACGGCGATGTTCGCGCACAGCCCGGAGCCCTGGCCGACCGGCACGTAGACCACGTCGAGGTCGGGCGCCTGCTCGTGCAGTTCGGCGGCGTAGGTCGCGACGCCGGCGACCAGGTCCCGGTGGAACGACGGCACCATCCGCAGTCCGCGCTCCTCCGCCAGCCGGACGGCGTGCTCGCGTGCCTCCTGGAAGTCGCGCCCGTGCACGACCAGCTCGGCGCCGAACCCCTCCATCGCGGCGTTCTTGTCCGGGCTGTTGCCCTCGGGCACGACGATCGTCACCGGGATGCCGTGCGCGCGTCCGGCGTAGGCCAGCGACTGGCCGTGGTTGCCCCGCGTGGCCGAGACCAGGCCGCGCACCGGGCGTCCCGCATCGGCCAGCCGCGCCGCGTGGACCAGGCCGCCGCGCACCTTGAAGGCACCGGTCGGGGCGGCGTTCTCGTGCTTGACCCAGGTCGGCGTCCCGGTGACCTCCTCCAGCAGCGGCCAGCGGTACGCCGGGGTCACCGGCACGTGCGGCCGCACGATGCGGACGGCGGCGTCGAGCTCGGCGCGTGTGATCACCGGACGAGCCCGGACAGCTGCGACCTGGTCCTGTCGGCGACAAGGGCGCACCTCCGTCCGTCGGATCGTCGCGAACCAGGCCGGCGCGCCGTCGTCGTGGTACCGCGTCAGGACCCGGTCCGGCTCGATGGCGACGACGTCCCAACCGGTCTCGGGGCCGAACGCCGCGCGCAGGTCGTCCTGACGGACGGGGTGCGGGCCGGTGTCGGGACCGGCGTCGCCGAAGCACAGCACGTAGAGGGTCCCGCTGGGCTCGGTCACCGACGCCAGGCTCGCCACGTACCCGGGTCGCTCACCGGCGTCGAAGGTGTGGAACAGCCCGGAGTCCAGCACCGTCCGGAACGTGCGCCCCAGACGCTCGAGCCGGAACGCGTCGGCCACGGCGAACTCGACCGCGGTCCCCCGCTCGTCCGCCTTGGCCCGCGCCATCGCCACGGCGGTCGACGCGACGTCGACGCCCAGGACCGGCAGCCCTCGCGAGGCGACGTGCAGCGCGTTGTCGCCGGTACCGCAGCCGACATCGAGGACCGGCCCGGTGAACCCGCCCCCGGCCGCCAGGCGCACCACCGCCGGCTGCGGCCGGCCGACGTCCCAGGGCGCGGGGCCGCCGAGGTACGACGCGTCCCACGGCAGTCCGGTTCTCCGCTCGTGGCTGGTCGGCCGGCGACCACCGAACGGGTCGTCCTCGACGATCCCTGACCGTTCCGACACCGTCGCCCTCCCTCGGTCCGGCCGACCATCGTGGCCCGCCGTCCGCAGGCTCGGCCACTCGTGGGCCACTCGTCCAGCAGACCGACGGAGCTCCGGCGGTCCTCCCGGCTCAGGGGTGCGGGAGCCGGGCCGCGGCGGCGTCCCAGGCGGCCGGCGACCCGGACGGTGCGTAGGTCTGCACCTCCTGCGTGGCCCGCAGCAGCGCGCGCAGCTCGGGCAGCCCGCCGTCGAGCACCCCGGCCGCGCGGGCCTGCACCAGGGCGTTGCCCAGCGCCGCGGCCTCGACCGGCCCGGCCACGACCGGCAGCCCGCACGCGTCGGCGGTGAGCTGGCAGAGGAGGGCGTTGCGCGCGCCCCCGCCCACCAGGTGCACGACCTCGACCTCGCGGCCGGAGAGCTCCGCGGCCCGCCGGATCGCCCGGCGGTAGGCCAGCGCGAGGCTGTCGAGGATGCACCGCGCGGTCTCGGCCTGGCTCTGCGGCGGCGTCTGCCTGGTCTCGGCGCAGACCGCGGCGATCCGAGCGGGCATGTCGCCGGGCGGCAGGAACCGCGGGTCGTCGGCGTCCACGACGGCCGTGAAGGCCGGCACCTGCGCGGCGGCGGCCAGGAGGTCGGGGAGGTCCGCAGGCAGCCCGGCGGCCGCCCAGGCCCGCTGCGACTCCTGCAGCAGCCACAGCCCCATCACGTTGTGCAGGTAGCGGACGGTGCCGTCCACGCCGAGTTCGTTGGTGAACCCGGCGGCCCGGCTCGCCTCGGTGAGCACCGGCTTCTCCAGCTCCACCCCGACCAGCGACCAGGTGCCGCAGGAGACGTAGGCGAACCGGTCGGACGACGCCGGGACGCCGACCACCGCCGACGCCGTGTCGTGCGACCCGACCGCGGTGACCGGCACCGGCCCGGCCAGCCCGGTCTCGGCCAGCACCTCCGCGGTCAGCTCCCCCAGCCGCTCCCCCGGCTGCCGCAACGGCGGCAACAGCCCGCGGTCGAGCCCCAGCCGGTCGACGACCTCCCAGGCCCACTCGCGGGTGGTCGCGTCGAGCAGCCCGGTGGTCGAGGCGTTGGTGACCTCCGCGCCGACCGCGCCGGTGAGCCAGTACGCCAGCAGGTCCGGGATCAGCAGCGCCGTCCGCGCCGCTGCCAGCTGCGCGGTGCCCCGGGCCGCCGCGAGCTGGAAGACGGTGTTGAACGGCAGGTGCTGCACCCCGGTCACGCGGTACAGCTCCTCGGGTGGGACGGCGGCGTGCACCGCCGCCACCGCGGTCGCGTGCCGGGCGTCCCGGTAGTGCACCGGGTTGCCCAGCAGCGCGCCGTCGGCGTCGAGCAGGCCGTGGTCGACCGCCCAGCTGTCGATGCCCACGCCGTCGAGGTGCCCGCGGTCGACCCGGCCGGCCCCGCGCCCCGCGGCCCGCAGCCCGTCGAGGATGCCGGCGTAGATGCCGAGCACGTCCCAGTGCAGGGTGCCGCCGAGGCGCACCGGCCGGTTGGGGAACCGGTGTGCCTCGGCCAGCTCCAGCCGGTCCGGGCCGACCCGCGCGGTCATCACCCGGCCGTTCGAGGCCCCCAGGTCGACGGCCGCGAGGGTCAGCTCGGTGCTCATCGCAGTGCCCGTCGCTCGACCCCGGGCTCGTTCCGCTCCTCGCTCGCCGGCGCTCGCTGCGATGCTCGCTCGCCCGTCGTCATCGCAGGAAGGCGGCGGCGACGCCGGAGTCGACGGGGATGTGCAGGCCGGTGGTGCGGGACAGGTCCCCGGCGGTGAGGGCGTAGACGGCGTCGGCGACGTGGTCGGGCAGGACCTCGCGCTTGAGCAGGG
>NZ_JBJGYV010000054.1:0-12360 GCF_054050175.1 Geodermatophilus sp. SYSU D00697 | reverse complement strand
CCGCCCGCTGCGGCCGCGCGGCCCCCCGCCGCTCGCCGGCGGCCCCCCCCCCCCGCCGGGCCCCGCCCCCCCCCCCCTGGGTGTCGGGGTCCGCGCTGCAGCCGCTGGCCCCGTGGCTGCCAGTCGGCGGGCCGGCCCCTGTGGTTGGAGAACTCCACCGACCACCGCCACCAGCTGTGGTCGGGAGCGTGCTCCCAGGCGGTCAGGACGCCGACCTCCCCGCCGGGCAGGACCACGGGCAGCCCGAAGAGCTCCGGCCCGGGCCAGACCTCGCTGCGCCTGATGCCCGCGTCGCCGAGCTCGAGCAGGGTGATGGGGGAGTAGTCGCCCTCCCGGTCGGCGTCACCGCGCAGGACGACGCTGTCGTCGTCGGCCACCACCTCCACCCGGAGCTGGGCGGGCGCGGCGTGCACCAACACCCTCGAGAAGCCGCCGGCGGTGGTCGCGCGCGCGAACTCCAGGCCGTTCATCCCGCCGTCGCGGGACCGCATGCTCCAGGTCCAGTTCATGCCGGACCCCTACCCCGCGAGGGCCGCAGACGAGCGACGGCGCCGTCCCGGGTGGGGACGGCGCCGTCGAGACCGGCTGGGGCTCCTACTGGGCCTTGGCGAGGGTCCCCAGGTAGAGCTCGATGACCTTGGGGTCGGTCATCAGGTTGCCGCCGGTGTCGGTGTAGGCGTTGCGGCCCTGGTCGAGGACGTAGCCGCGGTCGCAGATCTGCAGGCACCGCCGGGCGTTCTGCTCGACCATGATGATCGAGACCCCGGTCGCGTTGATCCGCCGGCAGCGGATGAACACCTCGTCCTGGTAGGCCGGGGAGAGGCCGGCCGAGGGCTCGTCGAGCAGCAGCACCGACGGGTCCATCATCAGCGCCCGGCCCATGGCCACCATCTGCCGCTCGCCACCGGAGAGCGCTCCGGCCTTGCCCTTGCGCCGCTCGCCGAGCAGCGGGAACAGGTCGATGACGTAGTCGAAGCGCTCCTTGAACGTCTTCGGCCGCAGGTAGACGCCCATCTGCATGTTCTCCTCGATGGTCAGCGAGGGGAACACGTTGTTGTTCTGCGGGACGTAGCCGACGCCCAGGGACACCAGCCGGTGGGCCGGCGCGGAGGTGATGTCCTCCCCGCGCAGCGTCACCGTCCCCGAGCGGACGGGGATGAGCCCGAACAGCGTCTTGAGCAGGGTCGACTTGCCGGCGCCGTTGGGCCCGATGATCCCGACGAGCTCGCCCTCCTGCAGGTAGAAGTCGCAGCCCCGCAGGATGTTGACGCCCGGCACGTAGCCGGCCACCAGGTCGTCGGCCCGCACGAGGGCGCCCTCGGCCAGCCGGACGTGCTCCTCGCGCGTCGCGGCCTTCTCCGCGGGGGAGAGCGTCGCGGCCGACGAGGCCGCCTGGGCGGCGCGGGTGAGGTCCTCGCCGGACTCGTCGACCTGGAACAGGGGGTCGCTCATCGGTCGGTCCTCTCCTGGGGCGGGACGTCGGAGCTGAAGACGTCCCCGCCCTCGACGTGCTCCTCGCGGGCGATCTCGCGCTCGGCCTCGGCCAGGACCCGGTCCTCGTCCTCGACGGTGAGCGGGGCGTCGTGGTGGGCGCCCAGGTAGGCGTCGACGACGGCCTGGTTCTGGCTGATCGACTCGGGCGGTCCCTCGGCGATCACCCGGCCGGCGGCCATCACCACCACCCAGTCACTGATGTCCCGGACGACGTCCATGTCGTGCTCGACGAAGATCACCGTCATGCCCTGCTCGCGCAGGTCCTTGACGTGCCCGAGCAGGCTCTGGGTCAGCGCCGGGTTCACCCCGGCCATCGGCTCGTCGAGCATGACGACCTTGGGGTCGCTCATCAGCGCCCGCGCCATCTCCAGCAGCTTGCGCTGACCGCCGGAGAGCGTGCCGGCGAAGTCGTCCTTCTTGGCGTCGAGCTTGAACCGGGTGAGCAGCTCCATCGCCCTCTCGGTGTTGGCGCGCTCCTGCGATCGCCAGGAGCCGGGCAGCAGCGCCCCGAAGAAGCTCTCGCCCTTCTGCCCCTGGGCGCCGAGCAGCATGTTCTGCAGCACGGTGAGCCGGGACAGCGCCTTGGTCAGCTGGAAGGTGCGGACGACGCCGAGCCGGGCGACCCGGTGCGGCGGCAGGTTCGACAGCGACTTGCCGTCGAAGGTCCACCGCCCGGCGTTCGGCTGGTCGAAGCCGGTGAGCAGGTTGAACAGCGTGGTCTTCCCGGCACCGTTGGGCCCGATCAGGCCGGTGATGCCGCCGCGCTGGATCTCCAGGTGCTCCACGGCCACGGCGGTGAGGCCGCCGAAGGTGCGCGTCACGCCGTCCACCACGACGATCGGGTCGGGCTTGGCGACCCCCACCTCCCACGGGACGTCGCGCAGGGCCGCCTGGGCCAGCCGCCGCGGCGCGCCGCCGGCGGCCGGGTCGAGGGACGCGGCGTGCGCTCCGCTGCCGGCGGGGGGCTCGGACTGCCCCGGCTGAGCAGGCGTCGAGTCAGCGGGCATCGAGCATCACCTCTCGTCGGTCACCGAAGATGCCTTGTGGCCGGAAGACCAACAACAGCATGAGCCCGAGCCCCACGAGCACGAAGCGGATCGTCGCGACGTCGGTGGAGGTGAGCAGGCCCTCGGGGATGACCCCGTTGTCGATCAACGCGCGCAGGCCGGCGTCGGCGAACTGCAGGATGAACAACAGGATCATCCCCCCGATCACCGGACCGAACACCGTCGCGGCGCCGCCGAGGATCAGCGCGGCGTAGGCCAGGAAGGTGTTGGCGTTCTGGTACTGGTCGGGGATCGCCGAGCCGGTGCCGACGGCGTAGACCATCCCGCCGAGGGCCCCGAGGATCCCGCCCATGACCAGCGCCTGCATCTTGTAGACGTACACGTTCTTGCCCAGGGCGCGGACGGCGTCCTCGTCCTCGCGGATGGACCGGACCACGCGACCCCACGGGCTGCGCATGAGCGCCCAGATGAGCAGGCAGGACAGCAGCACCAGCACCCAGCCCACGAAGGCCACCCAGAGCTCACCGCCGGACCAGCTGGTGCCCAGGATGCGGTAGCGCTCGTTGGTGGCCCACGGCGCCAGTGCGAGGAAGTCGGCGTTGAAGGCCGAGATGCCCCGGGTGCCGTTGGTCACCGGCGTCGCCGACACCGACCGGAACAGCAGCCGCAGCCCCTCGGCGGCGGCGATCGTCACGATCGCCAGGTAGTCGGCGCGCAGCCGCAGCGTCGGCAGGCCGAGCAGGAGGGCGAGGACGACGGCGGCCAGCAGGCCGATGGCGACCCCGACCCAGAAGTCCAGGCCCCACTTGCTGACCGAGATGGCGATGCCGAACCCGCCGAGCATGGCGAAGGCGATCTGGCCGAAGTTGAGCAGGCCGGTGTAGCCGAACTGCACGTTGATGCCGACGGCCAGCAGGACGAAGAAGATCGCCTGGAAGCCGAGCGCGGCCTTGCCCGCGATGGCGAGTGCGTTGATGACGTCGCTCAAGGGTCAGCCCACCCGGACGCGGCTGCCCAGGATCCCCTGGGGCCGGATGACGAGGATGACGATCAGCAGGAGCAGCCCGCCGACGTACTTGACGTCGTTGGGGATGACCAGCGTCGACATCTGGACGAAGACGCCTACGACGAGGCTCCCGACGAGGGCGCCGTAGGCGGTGCCCAGGCCGCCGAGGGTGACGCCGGCGAACATGAGCAGCAGCAGCCGGAAGCCCATGTCCCACTGGACCTGGTCGGACAGCCCCAGCAGCACCCCGCCGAGGGCGGCCAGCCCGCCGCCCATCATCCAGACGACGAGGATCACCCGGTTGACGTCGATCCCCGAGGAGGCGGCGAGGTCGCGGTTGTCCGCGACCGCCCGCATCGCCTTCCCCATCTTGGTGCGCTGCAGCATCAGGGCGACGAGCAGCAGCACGACGATCGAGACGACGATCGAGGTGAGGTCGGCGTTGGTCAGCCGGAACAGGCCGTAGTCGACTGCGCGGCCGCCGCCGACGCCCTGGTAGGGGTTGGAGCGGCCGCCGTAGACCAGCTGGATGAGGTAGCGGAGGGCCAGTGAGAGGCCGATCGAGACGACCAGGGCCGCGATCAGCCCGGTGCCGCGGCGGCGCAGCGGGCGCCAGAGCCCCAGCTCGTTGAGCGCCCCGACCGCCGCCCCTACCACCATGGCGATCAGCGCAGCCGGGATGAGCGGGACGCCGCCCTCGACGTTGACGAACCAGGCGACGACCGCGCCGATCGTGACGAGCTCGCCGTGCGCGAAGTTGGTCAGGCCCGTCGTCCCGAAGATCAGCGACAGGCCGACCGCGCACATGGCGATCAGCAGGCCGAAGCGGATGCCGTCGACCAGCAGCTGGACGGCTCGGATGGTGCCCCCGCCGCCCTCCCGGCTGCCGTCGTTGAGGCCGATGATCACCGCCTGCCGGCGTCCCTCGTCGACCGTGACCGTGCGGCTGTCCTCGCCGGCCAGTTGGACGTTCTCCGGCAGGTCGTCGGCGTTGAGCGTGACCACGTACTCCCCGGGGCCGGGCAGGTCCACCTCCCAGCGGCCCTGCTCGTCGGTCTCGACGGAGTCGACCTCCTGGCCGGTGGCCGTGGTGACGGTCATCTCCACGCCCTCGATCGGGCCGCTGCGACTGGTCTGCAGCGTCCCGGCGACCTGCTCGCCCTCGGCCTGGGCGATCCCCGGGACGAACGCGGCGAGCCCCAACCCGAACGCGGCGACCAGGAGGACCCGGACCAGGTGGCGGCGCCGGGCGTGGGGACCGGACCGGCCCACGGACCCGGTGGGGTCCGGAGCCGGAACTGGTCGTCGACCGTGTCGTCGGACACGGCCTGGCGCGTGCGTCACTCGACCTCCTAGGCGTGCTGAGTGCGGGGGACCCTAACCCGGCTGTGTTTCCGGTCGCTGTCCTCACCGCGAGCTGTGACCTTTCCGCGACACGCCGCGGGTGTCACCTCCGTCCCCGAGCGGCGCGCCGCCGTGCCTCGCGGCCGCCGGGAGTGCAGGCTGCAGCCACCGTCCAGGGGAGGACTCCGGTGCCAGGTTCGGGTTCACGGTCCCTCGTCACGACGCGCGCGGCGCGTCCCGACGACCTGCCTGCCGTCCTCGCCCTGGTGCGCCAGCACCGGGCCGAGGCCCACGCCGAGGGCGTGCTCACCGGGCAGACGCCGGGAGCGGCCGCGGCGGCCGGGTTCCGCAGGCTGCTCGCCGATCCGGCGCACCAGGTGGTCCTCGCCGTGCTACCCGGTCCCAACGCGCCCGACGGTGGGGTGCGTGGCGAGGTGGTGGTCGGCCTGGCGATCCTCGGGCTGGACCCGCTGTCGGTGGTCCTCGGCGTCCCGCAGGTGACCGTCGACAACCTCGTCGTCCACCGCGACCACCGCCGTCGCGGCGCGGGAGCCGCGCTGCTCGCCGCCGCCGTCTCCCACGCGACCGGTGCGGGGGCCGACCACGTCGTCGCCGCCGTCGGCGGGCACGAGGCGGAGCGGCAACGCTTCTTCGCGCGCATGGGGTTCGCCCCGCTCACCACCCGCCGGATCGTCCCCCGCGAGACCCTCGCCCGGGCGCTCTCCGCCTGGCAGCGCGGCGGGGTGACCGTCCCGGTGCCGCGCCGTCCCGCGGTGCGCCGCCGGCCGGTCCCGCGGGTCGTCCCGCTCCTGGACGCCGCCGAGGGCTGACCGCGCCGTCGAGTTCCCCACGGCGCAGTCCTGACCGCCATCCGGGTCCGGGGCGGGCGGGACGGGCGTTAAAGGGGCGGTGCGGTCGGCGACCTCGCCCAGCAGCGAGGCCGCGTCAGCTCTGCCGCGACGGCGCCGCGTCGCCGAGCATGCAGGTCAGCCGGGCGGTCGCCGTCGGCCGGCCGGCGTCGTCGCTGACCTCGACGCGGAAGGTGGCCAGCGTCCGGCCGCGGCGCACCGGGGTGGCGACGGCGGTGACCGACCCGCTGGTGGCCGCCCGCAGGTAGCTGACGTTGAGCTCGACGCCGACGCAGCGGCGTCCCGGGCCCGCGCCGAGGGCCGCCGCCCAGGACCCGACCGTCTCGACCAGCGCGCAGGTGGCCCCGCCGTGCAGCAGCCCGGCCGGCTGCTGGTTGCCCTCGACCGGCATGGTCGCGACCAGGTGGTCGGGGTCGTAGTCGGTGATCTCGATGCCGAGCTTCTCGTCGAGCGGGCTGGAGAAGCCCGGGGGCAGCCAGTCGGGGCGGGCGAGCGTCACCGCGGCACGGTAACCGTCCACGGCCCCGCTGCAGGGGCCCGGCCCGAGCTCCCGAGGGCCGGGGGGCAGCGGGGTCCTTTCACTAGGATCGGGCCCGATGTCCGCTCCGGTCTCCGCCCCCGCGTCCAGCCCCGCCGTCCCGACCGCTGGCGCCGTGCGCCCGCGGCTGCTGCTGCTCGACGGGCACTCCCTGGCCTACCGCGCCTTCTTCGCCCTGCCGGTGGAGAACTTCTCCACCACCACGGGGCAGCCGACGAACGCCGTCTACGGGTTCACGTCAATGCTGATCAACGTGCTCCGCGACGAGCAGCCGACGCACCTCGCGGTCGCCTTCGACGTGGGGCGCAAGACGTTCCGCAGCGAGATCTACGCGGAGTACAAGGCCAACCGGACAGAGAGCCCCACGGACTTCCGCGGCCAGGTCAGCCTCATCCAGGAGGTGCTGGCCGCCCTGCACATCCCGGTGATCACCGCCGAGGGGTTCGAGGCCGACGACGTCATCGCGACCCTGACCGTGGCCGCCGTCGACCAGGGCATGGACGTGCTCATCTGCACCGGCGACCGTGACGCCCTGCAGCTGGTCAACGAGCACGTGACCGTGCTGTACCCGCGCAAGGGCGTCTCCGACCTCACCCGGTTCACCCCGGAGGAGGTCGAGGCCAAGTACGGCCTGTCGCCGGCCCAGTACCCGGACTTCGCCGCACTGCGGGGCGACCCCAGTGACAACCTGCCCAGCATCCCGAGCGTGGGGGAGAAGACCGCCGCGAAGTGGGTGCGCGAGTACGGCTCGCTCGACGCGCTCGTCGACCGGGTCGACACCGTCAAGGGCAAGGTCGGCGACAAGCTGCGCGAGCACCTGTCGTCGGTCCTGCAGAACCGCCGGCTGACCGAGCTCGACCGTGCCGTGCCGCTCGAGCTGGGGCCCGCCGACCTCGCCGTCCAGCCGTGGGACCGCAACGAGGTGCACACCCTCTTCGACAACCTGCAGTTCCGGGTGCTCCGGGACCGGCTGTTCGCGACCCTCAGCAGCGCCGAGCCCGAGGTGGAGGGCGGCTTCGACGTCGCCGTCGACGAGGTGCCGGCGGGTGGGCTGCGGGCGTGGCTGGACGAGCACGCCACCACCGGCCGCACCGGCGTCATCTTCCGCGGCACGTGGGGGCGGGGCACCGGGGAGCTGACCGGCCTGGCGCTGGCCGCCGCCGACGACCACACCACCTTCGTCGACCTCGGTCCCGACCTCGACGTCACCGACGAGCAGGCGCTCGCGGCGTGGCTCGCCGACCCGTCCCGGCCGAAGGTCGTCCACGAGGTCAAGGGGCCGCTGCTGGCCGTCTGGGCGCGCGGCTGGCAGCTCGAGGGGGTGGTCAGCGACACCGCGCTCGCCGCCTACCTCGCGCTGCCCGGCCAGCGCTCGTTCGACCTCGGCGACCTCGCGGTGCGCTACCTGCGCCGCGAGCTCAAGGACGCCGCCGCCGAGGAGACGCAGCTGACCCTCGACGGGATGGGCCCCTCGGAGGCCGACCTCGCCCGGGAGGCGGCCACGGCCGACGTCCTCAAGGCCGTCGCGGTCAACGACCTGTCCGACGCCCTGGAGTCGGTGCTCGGCCAGCGTGGCGGCGACCACCTGCTCGGCGCGATGGAGCTGCCGCTCACCTTCGTCCTGGCCCGCATGGAGCAGCGGGGGATCGCCGCCGACCTGGAGTTCCTCCAGGAGCTTCAGCGGGAGTTCGCCGAGGGCGTCGCGGCCGCGGCCGCCGAGTGCTACGCGGTGATCGGCCGCGAGGTGAACCTGGGCTCGCCCAAGCAGCTGCAGGCGGTGCTCTTCGACGAGCTCGGCCTGCCGAAGACCAAGAAGATCAAGTCCGGCTACACCACGGACGCCGACGCGCTCACCTGGCTGCTCGAGCAGACCGGTCACCCGTTCCTCGAGCACCTGCTCCGCCACCGCGACGTCACCCGGTTGCGCACGGTCATCGACGGCCTGATCCCGATGGTCGACGACGGCGGACGCATCCACACCACGTTCCAGCAGACCATCGCCGCCACCGGCCGGCTGAGCTCCACCGACCCGAACCTGCAGAACATCCCGATCCGCACCGCCGAGGGGCGCCGGATCCGGCAGGCATTCGTCGTCGGCTCCGGTCACGAGTCGCTGATGACGGCGGACTACAGCCAGATCGAGATGCGGATCATGGCCCACCTCTCCGGCGACGAGGGCCTGATCGAGGCCTTCACGTCCGGCGAGGACCTGCACTCCTTCGTCGCCGCCCGGGCGTTCAACATCCCGATCGAGGACGTCGACCCGGAGATGCGCCGACGGATCAAGGCCATGAGCTACGGGCTGGCCTACGGGCTGTCGGCCTACGGCCTCTCCCAGCAGCTGCGGATCTCCACCGAGGAGGCCCGCGAGCAGATGCACGCCTACTTCGAGCGCTTCGGCGGCATCCGCGACTACCTCGACAGCGTCGTCGACGACGCCCGGCAGACCGGCTACACCGAGACGACGCTGGGCCGGCGCCGCTACCTGCCCGACCTGACCAGCGACAACGGGCAGCGGCGCCAGATGGCCGAGCGGATGGCGCTCAACGCCCCGATCCAGGGCTCGGCGGCCGACGTCATCAAGGTCGCCATGTTGAACGTGGAGAAGGCGATCGCCGCCGAGGGGCTGCGCTCCCGGATGCTGCTGCAGGTCCACGACGAGCTGGTGCTCGAGGTCGCGCCGGGGGAGAGGGAGGCGCTGGAGGCGCTGGTGCGCCGCGAGATGGCCGGCGCCGCCGAGCTCTCGGTGCCGCTGGAGGTCTCCGTCGGCTTCGGCGCCAGCTGGGACGCCGCCGCGCACTGATGGCCGACCCCGACGCCCGACCACCCGCACCCGCCCGGCCCCGGGGGGTCACCGTCGCGCACACCGCGCAGCTGCCGGAGGACCTCCTGGCGGCTGCCCGGACCCTCCTCGACGAGGCGTTCGAGGGCGACTTCACCGACGAGGACTGGGAGCACGCGCTCGGCGGCGTGCACGCCCTCGTGCTCGACGGCGGTCGGCTCGTCGGCCACGGCGCCGTCGTCCAGCGCCGGCTGGTGCACCGGGGGAGGGCGCTGCGCGTCGGGTACGTCGAGGCCGTGGCGGTCCCCGCCGCGCACCGGCGCCGGGGCGTCGCGTCGGCGGTCATGGACCAGCTCGAGGCCGTCGTCCGCCGGGCGTACGACGCCGGCGCCCTCAGCGCCACCGACGACGGCGCCGCGCTCTACGCCGCCCGCGGCTGGCAGGCCTGGCGGGGGCCGACGGCGGTGCTCACCCCGGAGGGCCTGCGCCGCACCCCGGACGACGACGGCTCCGTGTACGTCCTGCCGGGACCGGCGCCACTGGACCTCGACGGCGAGCTGGCCTGCGACTGGCGCGACGGCGACCCCTGGTGAGTCTCACCGTCGACCTGTGGTCGAGGGTGAGGGTCCTGCGTCAGCGCCCGGTGGGGCGGGCTTCGTGCACACCAGGATCAGCGTCCCCGGCACGAGGGCTCCGCGGGCCGGTGACCACTGGCCCCACTCCTGGGTGCGGCCCGGCGTCCACTCCGGCTCGACCAGGTCCGCCAGCACGAACCCCGCACCGACGACGGCCCGCACCCAGTCGCCGACCGTGCGGTGGTGCTCGACGTAGACCGCGCGCCCGTCGTCGTCGGTCTCCACGTACGGGGTGCGGTCGAAGTAGGACGAGACGATGCGCAGGTCCTCGGGGTCGGGGGAGTCGGGGAACGGCCAGCGCATCGGGTGGTTCACCGACGCGACGAAGCGGCCGCCCGGCCGCAGCACCCGCGCCACCTCGGCCAGGGCGCCCTCGACGTCGGCGACGAAGGGCAGCCCGCCGTAGGACGAGCAGGCCAGGTCCACGCTCGCCGAGACGAGCGGGAGCGCCCCGACGTCGGCCTGCACCAGGGGGACGGCGGTGCCGGTGGACCGGTTGAGCTCCGCCGCGCGGGCCAGCATGCCGCCGGAGAGGTCCAGCGCCACGACGTCGGCCCCGGCGCGGCGCAGCCAGCGCGAGCAGGGCGCCGAGCCGCAGCCGACCTCGAGCACCCGGCGGCCCGCGACGTCCCCGAGCAGGTGCGCCTCGCCCTCCCGCAGCCCCTCCGGGCACCACAGGAAGTCGGCGTCGCCGAGGTCGGCGCCGTGCTCGGCGAGGTAGGCCGGCGCCGCGGCGTCCCACCAGCGGCGGTTGGCCCGGGCGGACTCCGCGGCGCCCGAGGGGCGCCGGGTCACCCCGCCGGGGGCCGGGTAGCCGTCCTCGGCGAGGGGCAGGCCGGGGAGCTGCGGGAGGCCGTCCATGACACGCCGATCGTGACACGCCGCAGGCGGCCCCACGCGGGTGCCGACCCAGGTGGACCCGCCCCTCCGGACCTCAGTAGCATGGGAATGCGCCAGAGGTCTGTCTGTGCTGTCCCCAACGGGGGTCGGCGCGCGCCGGTCTCCCCGCTCCCCGCGGTCACCCGGCCGCGGGTCGTCCTGTCCCTCCTCATCCCCCGTCCGGAGCACTCGACCACATGACCTCCACCCAGGTCCGTCCGAACAGCACCCCCCAGGTCGCCGTCAACGACATCGGCACCGAGGAAGACTTCCTCGCCGCGATCGACCAGACGATCAAGTACTTCAACGACGGCGACATCGTCGAAGGCGTCATCGTCAAGGTCGACCGGGACGAGGTGCTGCTGGACATCGGCTACAAGACCGAGGGCGTCATCCCCTCGCGGGAGCTGTCCATCAAGCACGACGTCGACCCCAACGAGGTCGTCACCGTCGGCGACGAGGTGGAAGCCCTCGTCCTCCAGAAGGAGGACAAGGAAGGCCGCCTGATCCTGTCCAAGAAGCGCGCCCAGTACGAGCGCGCCTGGGGCACGATCGAGGCGAAGAAGGAAGCCGACGAGGTCGTCACCGGCACCGTCATCGAGGTCGTCAAGGGTGGCCTCATCCTCGACATCGGCCTGCGCGGGTTCCTCCCCGCCTCGCTGGTGGAGATGCGCCGCGTCCGCGACCTGCAGCCCTACGTGGGCCGCGAGCTCGAGGCCAAGATCATCGAGCTCGACAAGAACCGCAACAACGTCGTCCTCTCCCGCCGGCAGTGGCTGGAGCAGACCCAGTCCGAGGTCCGCAGCGAGTTCCTCAACAAGCTCGCCAAGGGCCAGGTCCGCACCGGCGTCGTCTCCTCGATCGTCAACTTCGGTGCGTTCGTGGACCTGGGTGGCGTCGACGGCCTGGTGCACGTCTCCGAGCTGTCCTGGAAGCACATCGACCACCCGTCGGAGGTCGTCGAGGTCGGCCAGGAGGTCACCGTCGAGGTCCTCGACGTCGACCTGGACCGCGAGCGGGTCTCGCTGTCGCTGAAGGCGACGCAGGAGGACCCGTGGCGGCAGTTCGCCCGGACCCACCAGATCGGCCAGGTCGTGCCCGGCAAGGTCACCAAGCTGGTGCCCTTCGGTGCGTTCGTCCGTGTCGACGAGGGCATCGAGGGTCTGGTGCACATCTCCGAGCTGGCCGAGCGCCACGTGGAGATCCCCGAGCAGGTCGTGCAGGTCGGCGACGAGATCCTGGTCAAGGTCATCGACATCGACCTCGACCGGCGCCGGATCTCCCTGTCGCTCAAGCAGGCCAACGAGGGCGTCATCGGCGACGAGGACCAGTTCGACCCGGCCGCCTACGGCATGGCCGCGTCCTACGACGAGCAGGGCAACTACATCTACCCCGAGGGCTTCGACCCGGAGACCGGGGAGTGGCGCGAGGGCTTCGAGGCGCAGCGCGACGAGTGGGAGCGGCAGTACGCCGAGGCCCAGGCTCGCTACGAGGCGCACCGCAAGCAGATCGCGGCGGCCAAGGAGGCCGACGCCGAGGCTGCGGCCGGCGGCAACTACTCCAGCGGTGGCGACGCGGCCCCGAGCGACACCTCGGGCGGGACGCTGGCCAGCGACGAGGCGCTCGCCGCGCTGCGGGCCAAGCTCGCCGGCGGGGAGTGACCGCGCTCGGCTGAGCGCAGCTGTACCACCTGAGCCGAGGGCCCGGGCCCGGGGGGGGCCCGGGCCCGCGGGGGCCCCCCCCAACACCCGGGGGGCGCTTTCCAACAATCCATGCCCCCCCGGTGTGGGGGGCCCCCGCGGGGTG
>NZ_JBJGYV010000053.1:0-13924 GCF_054050175.1 Geodermatophilus sp. SYSU D00697 | reverse complement strand
CCCCCCCCCCCCCCCCCCCCCCCCCCCCCCCCCCCCCCCCCCCCCCCCCCCCCCCCCCCCCCCCCCCCCCCCCCCCCCCCCCCCCCCCCCCCCCCCCCCCCCCCCCCCCCCCCCCCCCCCCCCCCGCGGGGCTCAGCGCCAGCGGTAGAGGTCGCGCAGCAGCGCGATCTCGGCGCCGTGGTGGAGCACCTCCCGGTTGATGTGCAGCACCAGCGTGGCCATCGGCAGCTCGGCGTACGGCCCCTCGGCCGGCCCGCACGGCCGCGCCAGCGCCGCCTCGTCCAGCCCGCGCACGCCCGTCGTCCACGCGGCGTAGACCGCGTCGAGCTGGGTCAGCGCCGTGGCCGCGTCGCCCGGGTACTCGTGGCTCTCGTAGTCCATCGCCGGACCGCCGAAGTGGGCGGCCGCCCGCATGCCGAGCACGCCGACGACCACGTGCCCCATCCGCCAGGCGATCGTGGTGACCGGCGCGGGGTCGGGCTCGGGCACGGCGAAGTCGATGGTGAAGTCGCCCCGGCCGACCGCGATCGGCGCGGGGGAGGTGCCGCGCGGGCGCACGTTCCACGCCCCGCGGACCGGCTCCCAGCGGTACTCCTCGTCGGTCAGCCCGTCCAGCCGCGGGCGCAGCTGGGTGCGCCAGTGCCAGTCCAGCTGCTCGACCAGTTCGTGCGTCCAGTCCACCGTCGTCCGTGTCGTCTCCATGAGCGGCACGCTAGGAGCAGATGCGGACCGATCCTGTCCGCGTCCTGCGCCACGATGTCCCCGTGGCCGATCCGACCGTCCGGGTGCTGCGCCTCCTCGCGCTGCTCACCTCCGCCCGCTCCTGGCGCGGGGAGGACCTCGCCGCGCGGCTGGGGGTGACCCCGCGGACCGTCCGCCGCGACGTGGAGCGGCTCCGCGAGCTCGGGTACCGGGTCGACGCCGCACCCGGCCCCGCAGGGGGCTACGTGCTCGGCCCCGGCACCGCCCTGCCGCCCCTGGTGCTCGACGACGAGGCCGCGGTGACCGTCGCCGTCGCCCTGCACGTCGCCGCGGCCGGCGCGATGGCCGGTGCGGAGGAGGCCGCCGTCCGGGCGACCTCGGTCCTCGAGCAGGTGCTGCCCGGCCGGCTGCGCCGCCGGGTGGCCGCGCTGCAGTCGGCGACGGTGTCGGTGCCCGGGACCGTCCCCACCGTCGACCCCGGCCTGCTGGGCGTGCTCGCGCTGGCCTGTCGGGACGGCGAGCGGCTGCGCTTCCGGTACACCGCCGCCGACGGGGCCGACACCCGGCGGCACGTCGAGCCCCACCGCCTGGTGTGCAGCGGACGCCGCTGGTACCTCGTGGCCCGCGACGTCGACCGCGACGCCTGGCGCAGCTTCCGGGTGGACCGGCTGTCGGACGCCCTGACCACCGGGGTGCGGTCCCGCCCGGCCGACCCGCCCGACGCCGCCCGGTACGTCAGCGAGGGCGTGGCCGCGGGCCCCTACCGCTGGCGCGCCCGCGTCCTGCTGGACGCACCGGCCGCGACGGTCACCGCGCTCGTGCCGCCGACCGTCGCGGTGGTGGAGGTCCTCGACGAGCGGCGCTGCCTGCTCACCACCGGCGCCGACAGCCTCGACACCATCGCCGCGCACCTGGTCCTGCTCGACGTGGACTTCACCGTGCTGGCGCCCGCGGAGCTCGGCGCGCGGTGCCGGGAGCTCGCCGACCGCCTGCGCCGCGCCGCGGGCTGAGCGGTCCACCGCGCCGCTTACCCTGAGAGGTGTGACCAGCACGCTCGAGCCGGCGACGGCCCTGCCGCCGCTGCAGCTCGGCGCGCTGACGGTCGACCCAGCCGTCGTCCTCGCCCCGATGGCCGGCATCACCAACCCGGCGTTCCGCACGCTGTGCCGCGAGTTCGGCGCCGGCCTGTACGTGTGCGAGATGATCACCACGCGGGCGCTGGTGGAGCGCAACGAGAAGACCCTGGCGATGGTGCGGGCGACCCCCGACGAGAAGGACGCCTTCTCCGTGCAGCTCTACGGCGTCGACCCGGCGACCGTCGGCCGCGCGGTCGAGATGCTGGTGGACGAGGGCGTCGCAGGCACCCGACCCGCGCACGTGGACCTCAACTTCGGCTGCCCGGTGCCCAAGGTCACGCGCAAGGGCGGGGGGTCGGCGCTGCCGTGGCGGCGAGTGCTCTTCCGCGACATCGTGCGGGCCGCCGTCCGGGCCGCCGGCGACGTGCCGGTCACCGTCAAGACCCGCATCGGCATCGACACCGACCACGTCACGTACCTCGACGCCGGCCGGATCGCGCAGGACGAGGGCGCCGCGGCGATCACCCTGCACGGGCGCACCGCCGACCAGCTCTACAGCGGCACCGCCGACTGGGCGCCGATCGCGCGGCTGGTGGAGTCCGTCGACATCCCCGTGCTCGGCAACGGCGACATCTGGGAGGCCGACGACGCCCTGCGCATGGTCGCCGAGACCGGGTGCGCCGGCGTCGTCATCGGCCGGGGCTGCCTGGGGCGGCCGTGGCTGTTCGGCGACCTGGCCGCGGCCTTCGCCGGGGAGTCCCGCCGCGCGCTGCCGACCCTCCGCGAGGTCGCCGCGGTCATGGTCCGGCACGCCGAGCTGCTGTCCGAGGAGCAGGGCGAGCTGCACGGCTGCACCGACTTCCGCAAGCACGTCGCCTGGTACCTCAAGGGGTTCTCGGTCGGCTCCGACGTCCGGCGGGCCCTGGCGATGGTCAGCTCGCTCGACGAACTCGGCGGGCTGCTGGCCGGCATCCCCGACCAGCCCTACCCGACGGCGGTGCTCGGCGGGCCTCGCGGGCGCACCAGCGCGCCCCGCCCCGTCGCGCTGCCCGCAGGGTGGCTGGACGACCGCGACGACCCCCGGCCGCCGGCCGGGGCCGAACTGATGGTGAGCGGCGGGTGAGCGCGATGACGCAGGGCCCCTACCTCTACGACGACGACCCGGCGCCGCTGCACACCGGCACCCCCCGGTCGGCGCGCGGCCTGATCCTGGCGATCCTCGGCGGCACCGTCCTCGTCGCGGTCGCGATGGCGCTCGGGCTGCCGCTGGTCAAGGGCAGCCCGGAGGAGCAGGCGCGCGAGGTCACCGGGGTCTTCCTCGCAGCGCTCGCCGCCGACGACGTCGAGACCGCCCACGGGCTGCTGTGCGAGAGCGAGCGCGCCCGCCTCGCCCCCGAGCAGGTGGCCGGGGTCTACGCCGCCGGCGGGGCCGGCGAGGTCGCCGGGACCACCGAGGGCGAGCGGGACGGCGAGCCGGTGCAGCGGGTCGACGTCCGGTGGACCGACGGCAGCACCTCGACGTTCACCGTGGTCCCCGAGGACGGCGCGCGCGTCTGCGGCACCTCCACCGGCTGAGGTCCGGTTCCTCGCCGGTCGCCCGAACGGGGCTGGCGGACCTCCGCGGCATCGGACACGATCACCTCTGCCCGAGACGTATGAGACGTCTACCCCGGGCGCGGGACGGTCGGCGGACGAGCGCGGAGGTGCACGGTGGGCGGGACCGGTGCGACGACCTGGGTCTACGACTTCAGCCAGGGCAGCAAGGACCAGAAGGACCTGCTCGGCGGCAAGGGTGCCAACCTCGCCGAGATGACCAACCTCGGGCTCCCGGTGCCGCCCGGGTTCACCATCACCACCGACGCCTGCCGCCACTACCTCCAGCACGGCAGCACCCCGCCCGAGCTCGCCGACCAGGTGACCGAGCACCTGACGGCCCTGGAGAAGGCGATGGGCAAGACCCTCGGCGACCCCGCCGACCCGCTGCTGGTCTCCGTCCGCTCCGGAGCCGCGGCGTCGATGCCCGGGATGATGGAGACCGTCCTCAACGTGGGCCTCAACGACGAGTCGGTCCAGGGCCTGGCCGCGCAGTCGGGCAGCGAGCGGTTCGCCTGGGACTCCTACCGCCGGCTGATCCAGATGTTCGGCAAGACCGTGCTCGGCATCGACGGCGAGCACTTCGACGACGCGCTCGACGAGGTCAAGCGCGAGCAGGGCACCGACCTCGACCTGGACCTGGACGCCGGGCACCTGCGCGACGTCGTCGGCCGCTACAAGGCGATCGTCTCCGAGCACACCGGCCGGGACTTCCCGCAGGACCCGCGCGAGCAGCTGGACCTGGCCATCAACGCCGTCTTCGACTCGTGGAACTCCGAGCGCGCGATCCTCTACCGCCGGCGCGAGCGGATCCCCGGCGACGCCGGCACCGCGGTCAACGTCGTGGCCATGGTCTTCGGCAACCTCGGCATGGACTCCGGAACGGGCGTCGCCTTCACCCGCGACCCCGGCAGCGGGGAGCAGGGCGTCTACGGCGACTACCTGCAGAACGCCCAGGGTGAGGACGTCGTCGCCGGCATCCGCAACACCGTGCCGCTGCCGGAGCTGGAGCGCATCGACGAGGGCGCCTACCGCGAGCTGCTGTCGATCATGAGCACGCTCGAGTCGCACTACCGGGACCTGTGCGACATCGAGTTCACCGTCGAGCGCAGCAAGCTCTGGATGCTGCAGACCCGTGTCGGCAAGCGGACGGCGGCCGCGGCGTTCCGCATCGCGACCCAGCTGGTCGACGAGGGGCTCATCGACCTGGACGAGGCGGTCCGCCGGGTCACCGGCGAGCAGCTCGCCCAGCTGATGTTCCCGCGGTTCGTCTCCGGCGGGGACGCCACCCAGCTCACCCAGGGCATGAACGCCTCGCCCGGCGCCGCCGTCGGCAAGGCGGTCTTCTCCTCCGAGACCGCCGTCGAGTGGGCGGGCCGCGGGGAGCAGGTGGTGCTCGTCCGGCGGGAGACCAACCCCGACGACCTCTCCGGGATGATCGCCGCCCAGGGCGTGCTCACCAGCCGCGGCGGCAAGACCTCGCACGCCGCCGTCGTCGCCCGCGGCATGGGCAAGACCTGCGTCTGCGGCGCCGAGGAGCTGCAGGTCGACACCAAGGCCGGGGGGTTCACCGCCCCCGACGGCACGCAGGTGCACGAGGGCGACGTCATCTCCATCGACGGGTCCACCGGCCGGGTCTGGCTCGGCGAGGTCCCGGTCGAGCCGTCCTCGGTCGTCCGGTACTTCGAGGGCGAGATCGACCCGGAGTCAACGAGAGCCGACGGCGGTGCTGATGAGCTGGTGCGCAGCGTGCACCGGCTCCTCACCCACGCCGACTCCCGCCGGCGGATGGACGTGCGGACCAACGCCGACACCCCCGCGGACGCCGCCCGGGCCCGCCGCTTCGGCGCCCACGGCATCGGCCTGTGCCGGACCGAGCACATGTTCCTGGGCGACCGGCGCCAGCTGGTGGAGAAGCTGATCCTCGCCGAGGGGGACGACGAGCGGCAGGCGGCGCTGGACGCGCTGCAACCGCTGCAGAGGCAGGACTTCCTCGAGATCTTCGAGGCTATGGACGGGCTCCCGGTCACCGTCCGCCTGCTCGACCCGCCGCTGCACGAGTTCCTGCCCGACCTGACCGACCTGTCGGTGCGGGTGGCGGTCGCCGAGGCCGAGGGCCACCACGACGAGGGGCAGCTGCGGCTGCTCGCCGCGGTGCGGCGGATGCACGAGCAGAACCCGATGCTGGGCCTGCGGGGTGTGCGCCTGGGGCTGGTCGTCCCCGGCCTGTTCGCGATGCAGGTGCGGGCGATCGTCGAGGCGGCCTGCGAGCGGCTCAAGGCCGGCGGCGACCCGCGGCCGGAGATCATGATCCCGCTGGTCGGTGCGGTGCAGGAGCTGGAGGCGATCCGCGAGGAGGCCGAGCGGGTGATCACCGACGTCTGCGCGACCCACGGCGTCGACCTCCGCCCGCTGATCGGCACCATGATCGAGGTGCCGCGCGCGGCGCTGACGGCCGAGGAGATCGCGCAGTCGGCGGAGTTCTTCTCCTTCGGCACCAACGACCTCACCCAGATGACCTGGGGCTTCTCGCGGGACGACGTGGAGGCGGCGTTCTTCCACGCCTACCTGGACAAGGGCATCTTCGGCGTCTCGCCGTTCGAGTCGATCGACCGTCCCGGGGTGGGCCGGCTCGTGGAGATCGGCGCCGAGCGCGGCCGCGCCGGCCGCCCGGAGCTCAAGCTCGGCGTCTGCGGCGAGCACGGCGGCGACCCGGACTCGGTGCACTTCTTCCACGAGGTCGGCCTGGACTACGTGTCCTGCTCACCGTTCCGGGTCCCGGTGGCCCGGCTGGAGGCCGGCCGCGCCGCGCTGGGGGCCGAGCACGTCGGCTCCTGAGCTCACCGTGCTCTGATCGAGATCCGCACAGTGGTCGCGATCAGCCCGCTGACGGCGACCACTGTGCAGATCTCGCGGGGGGAGTCCGGCACACCGTCCCCATCCGCCTGGTCCCGACAGCCCCGCGTGGTACCCATGACGCGTGGGGGTGCGTGCAGGGAGCCTGATCGGCCGGGTGGTCGGCGCCCTCGTCCTGGCGTTCTTCCTGCTGGTCGTCTCGACCGCGACGGCGATCTGGTGGACGGCGCGGCAGGACGCCCGGCCGGAGTCGGACGCGATCGTGGTGCTGGGCTCGGCCCAGTACAACGGCGTCCCGTCGTCGATCTTCGAGGCCCGGCTGGAGCACGCCCTGCAGCTGTACGAGGACGGCGTGGCACCGGTGATCGTGACCGTCGGCGGCAAGGCGGCCGGGGACCAGTTCACCGAGGCCGAGGCCGGCGCGGACTACCTGGCCGGCTCCGGCGTCCCCGACGACGCGCTCCTCCCCGTGCAGGAGGGCGTGGACACCCTGGAGAGCATGCGGGCGGTGGGTGCGGCGTTCACCGAGCGCGGCTGGAGCTCAGCGGTCCTGGTGACCGACCCGTGGCACGCCCTGCGCGCCGAGCGGATGGCACAGGACGCCGGCATCGCGGCGGAGAGCTCCCCGACCCGGCAGGGCCCGGCCGTGCAGACCCGCACCACGCAGTTCCGCTACATCCTCCGGGAGACGGCGGCGTACCTGCTCTACCGCGCGACCGGCGAGAGCGTCGCCGGCGCGCCCGGGATCGGCTGAGCGGGGGAGGGATCGTGCTCGAACTGGGCAAGGCCGGCACCGCCGGCACCGAGAGGCGGGTGCTGCGCGACGGCGTCGTCGTCGCGACGCTGCGGGCCTCGAACTGGAAGGAGGCGGCCACGGCCGTCGTCGGCGACCGCGAGTGGGTGCTCGCGAAGCGCAAGCGGGAGCTCACCGGCCGGTGGGCGGCCGACCCGGAGGACGCCGTCCGGCTGCGGGCCTGGCAGACGTCGTTCTGGAAGGGCACCTGGGACGCCGACCTCGAGGGGACGGCGCTGCACGCCGAGGTGGTGTCCCGCTGGAAGGGCGGGTACCGCTACCTGGTCGACGGCCGGGTGGTGGCCGAGACGGGGACGACGGGCGGCTGGTCGCCGCGGTCGACCCTGACGGCGGACGAGTCCCTGCCGCTGGACCACCAGGTCTTCCTGCTGTGGCTGGCGCTGGTGATGAGCCGCCGGGACCAGGCCGCGACGACGGCCGCGATCGCCGGTGGCGCGGCTGCGGCGGGAGGCAGCTGATGGCCGGGCGGGGGCGCATCCGGGCCGCGGACATCGCCCTGGTCCGCGAGCGGAGCAAGATCGACGAGATCATCGGCGAGCACCTGCAGCTCAAGCGGGCGGGCGGGGGCAGCCTCAAGGGCCTGTGCCCCTTCCACGACGAGAAGTCGCCGTCCTTCCACGTCACCCCCTCGCGCGGGCTCTATCACTGTTTCGGGTGTGGGGTGGGCGGCGACGTCATCCGCTTCGTGCAGGAGATCGACCACCTGTCCTTCAGCGAGGCCGTCGAGCTGCTCGCCGGGCGGGCCAACGTCGAGCTGCACTACGAGGACGACGGCGGCCGGCCCACCGGCGGGCCGGACCGCTCGCAGGTGGGCCAGCGGGCCCGGCTGGTCGCGGCCAACACCACGGCCGCGGCCTTCTACGCCGAGCAGCTGACAACGCCCGAGGCCGCGCCCGCGCGGCAGTTCCTCGCCGACCGCGGCTTCGACCGGCAGGTGGCGCTCGACTACGGCTGCGGCTACGCCCCGGGCGGCTGGGACGCCCTCACCCGCCACCTGCGCGGCAACGGCTTCACCCAGCAGGAGCTGGTCACCGCCGGGCTGGCCAAGGAGTCCTCCCGCGGGACGCTGATCGACCGGTTCCACCGCCGGCTGGTCTGGCCGATCCGCGACATCACCGGCGACGTCATCGGCTTCGGCGCCCGCAAGCTGATGGACGACGACCCGGGCCCGAAGTACCTCAACACCCCCGAGACCCCGCTCTACAAGAAGAGCACCGTCCTCTACGGGATCGACCGGGCCAAGCGCGACATCGCCCGCCGGCACCAGGCGGTGGTCGTCGAGGGCTACACCGACGTCATGGCCTGCCACCTGGCCGGTGTGACGACGGCGGTGGCCTCCTGCGGCACGGCCTTCGGCCCGGAGCACATCAGCGTCCTGCGCCGGCTGCTGATGGACCAGGACGAGTTCCGCGGCGAGGTCATCTACACCTTCGACGGCGACGCGGCCGGCCAGAACGCGGCGATGAAGACCTTCGCCGAGGACCAGCGCTTCGTCGGGCAGACCTTCGTCGCGGTCGAGCCCGACGGCCGGGACCCCTGCGAGCTCCGCCAGGCGCACGGTGACGCCGCCGTCCGGGACCTCGTCGCCCGCCGGACGCCGCTGATCGCCTTCGTGCTGAAGACCACGCTGGCCGGCTACGACCTCGACACCGTCGAGGGCCGGGTGGCCGCGCTGGAGAAGACCGTGCCGCTGGTCGCGCAGATCAAGGACCACGCGCTGCGGCCGGCCTACGCCCGCCAGCTGGCCGGGATGATCGGCAACACCGACGAGGCCGAGGTGCAGGAGCGGGTGCGCCGGCTGACCGGGGACGACGCCGCACCGCAGCGGTCCCGCGGTGCCCGGACGCCGAAGCGGTCGCCGGACGACATCGCGGTCGCCGTCGAGCGGGAGGCGGTCAAGGCGGCGCTGCAGGTGCCCGAGCTGGCCGGGCCGTCGTTCGACGCGATCCCGGTGGAGGCCTACACCGACCCCGACCACGCCGCGGTGGCCGCCGCGGTCGCCGCTGCCGGCGGTGCGGCCGCGACGCGGGTGACCGGCCCGGCGTGGCTGGACGAGATCGCCGCGCACTGCACCAGCGAGAGCGCCCGGGCGCAGCTGACCGCGTTGGCCGTCGAGCCGATGCGGTCGGTGGGGGAGGCCGACGCCGGCTACGTCAACGCGGTGCTCGCTCGACTGGAGGAGATGCACACCGTCCGGCAGGTGGCCGCACTCAAGGGCCGGCTGCAGCGGATGAACCCGGTGGAGGCCGGCGACGAGTACATGCGGGCGTTCGGCCAGCTGATGGCGCTCGAGCAGCAGGCGATCTCGCTGCGGCAGCGGGCGATGGGCGGGCTCGCGCAGTGAGCCTCGTCGAGCGGGTGCGGCGGCGGCTGGCCCGTCCGCCGGAGCTGGTCCGCGCGGTGGCGCAGGCCTCGGCCGACCCCGACGAGCGGGTGCTCGCCTGGGGTGCGCTGGTGCGCGACGAGGGCTGGCTGGTGGCCACCTCCCGCGGCCTGCGCAGCGTCCCCGCCGGCCTGGCCCTGCCCGATGCCGGTGACGTCGGCGTCCTGCCGTGGCACGAGGTGGCCTCGGCCCGGTGGACGGCGACCGGCGACGGCGGCGGCCGCTTCGAGGTCACCGCGCTGAGGGAGGTCGAGCCGGGCGTGCAGGCGCGGCTGCCGGTGGAGCGGCACGCCTTGCGGGACGCCGGTGACCTGCCGGCCGTCGTCCGCCGACGGGTGGACGAGACGGTGGTCGACAGCCGCCGGGCCCCGTTGCCCGGCGGCGGGGGAGTCCTGCTCGTGGCGCGGCGGGTGCCCGGTCAGGCCGCGCGGGAGTGGACGGTCGTGTTCGACGACGACGCCGACCGCAGCGACCCGGTCGCCCGGGAGGTCGCGCGGGAGAAGCTGGCCGAGGTCGTCGCCGCCGACCAGGTGGTCTGACCCCGCGTCAGGGCGTCGGACCCGGGCTCGGCGGCGCCACCGGCCCCGGGGCGGTGGGCCCGGTCGGGCGCTCGCTGGGGGTGTCGCGGCCCATGCGGGCCTTCACCGAGTTGACGACCGCGTCGGCTCGGGCCTGGGCCATCCCCGCCACGCCCTGCAGCTGCGGGTTGTCCTTGGCGTTGTCCCACGCCTTGCGGATCTGCTCGTAGCGTTCCCGCCCGGCCTTCGAGCCGAGCACGTACCCGGCACCGAAGCCGGCGAGGAAGGACAGCTTCGCCACGGGGGACCTCCTGCTGAGTCTGGAAGCGGATGATCACGGTAACCGGGCCGCCTGTGACGCGCGACGCGAAGGCCCCTCCGCGGCAGCCCGGACGGCGTCGGGTACTCTTGCTGCTGCGCGCGGGTCCGACCCGCCGATCCCCCGTAGCTCAATTGGCAGAGCATGCGACTGTTAATCGCAGGGTTATTGGTTCGAGTCCAATCGGGGGAGCCACACCGCAGGTAGGCGCGTCGAGTCCCGCCCGTCGACCAACGGACCACCGAGCACGATCCCTGTGGAGCCTCGGCCGCGGGTGGTCATACGCCCGGGGTCTCGTGCATCGTGACGTCGGCGGTCTGCCCCTCGTCGTGGAGCCGCGCTACTGGAGTTCCTGACCGCGCAACCCCGGAGGGTTCGTGGGCAGTCGTGAGTCCTCTGGCGGGGTCCCGGCGCAAGCTGCTCGATCGTGTCGCGTCCGGCAGACCTCTGCGTCGTCGTGCGGCCAGGCGTTCGGTGGACCAGCCGAGCTGCCGCAGGTGGATGACCCGTGCTGCGCGAAGCTCCTCACGCCGGAGCGGCGGGCCACTTCCACGAGTCCGGCGAAGCCCTCGTCGACGCCGTGCAGCAGCACGACCGGCGGGCCGCTCAGTCGGTGGTCATGGCCCGCCGGCGGACGCGTTCGTCGTAGCGGTCCCGCGCGCCGCTGACCGGCCTGCCGAGGTACTCGCCCAGCGTGACGCCGGCGGCGAGGGCCAGCCCGACGGCGGCGGCGCCGACGAGGGCGGCCAGCCCATCCTGGTAGTCGGCGTCCACGACGATCGCGAACAGGCCGCGGTAGATCGCCAGCCCCGGCAGCAGTGGGACGATGCCGCAGACCACGATGAGCTGCGGCGGGATCCGCAGCCGGTCGGTCAGCAGCTCCCCGCAGAAGCCGACCACGACGGCCGCCAGCGCGCTGGCCAGCGCGGGCCCGGCAGCCCCCGGTCCGCCGGCCGTCCAGAACGTCGACCACGACAGCGCTCCGGCCAGCGCGGCGAGGGCGACGTCGCGCGGGCGGGCGTGGCAGGCCAGGGACCAGGACCCGGCGATCCCGGCGGACGCGGCCAGCGCGACGGGGTACGGCACGGGGGAGGACGAGGCGGTGACGACGGCCAGCGGGAGTCCGGCTCGCTGCGCCAGGTCCAGCACGCCGGCGATGCCCACGACGATGCCGGCGGTCAGCGTCACCACCTCGAAGGCCCGGGCCACGGCGGTCACCGGGAAGCCGCTGATCGCGTCCTGGGAGGCGCCGACCAGGGACAGTCCGGCGAGCAGCACGACGATGCCGGCCGCGACGACCAGCGAGGTGCGCACGTCGACGTCCCAGGCGAGCAGGAGGACGGCGACCCCCGTGGCGAGCGCGGCCCCGACGGCCTGCTGGAAGAACAGCGGCAGGCTGCGCCGGTTGAGCACGCGCAGCACCTGCTCGATCAGAGCGGTGGTCAGCGCCGCGATGAGAGCCTCCGACCACCCGCCGCCGAGGACGACCCCGAAGCAACCGGCGACGCCGGCCCAGGCCAACGCGGTCACGGTGCGGCGGTAGGTGGCGGGCGCGGACACAACGCGGTCCAGCCGGCGGTGTGCCTCCTCGACGTCCAGGCCGCCCGCGCCGACCGCGCGGGCCAGGTCGGTGATGCCCTGCAGGCGGGTGTAGTCGGACCGGCTCGTGCGCACGATCCGCATGGCGGTGAGGGGCACGGCGTCCTCGCGGTCGTAGCTGACCGTGATGGACGTGTGGGTGATGTCGACCTGGCAGCTGGTCAGCCCGTAGGCGGCAGCCACCCGCAGCACCGTCGCGGTGACATCGGCCGCGGGGGCCCCGAGGGCCAGCATCGATGCCCCGATGCGCAAGGCCAGCCCCAGTGCAGCGTGCGCGGTGAGGTCGTCCATCCGGCTCGGCTGGGCGCGCAGGCCGATGGGTGCGGTCGGTGGGTCGTTGCCCGCGATGGCTCGCCATGCCCGCTCCGGGATGCGCGCATACGGCGCGGAACGCTTCCAGGGCCAGGTGGGCACGCTGCCAGGCTAGGTCCGGGGAGCGTGCCGACCACATCAGGCGACCCGTCGTCCCGTGACGTCCACAGCAGTGGCTCGCGGCGCGAAGCCCGAGAACCGATCCAACGGTGCGGGCGGCGTGCAGGTCGGGAGCGACGGTTCACGTCGGATCGCGGCCGGCGCGGTCGGCCACGGGGTGGCCCCGTTGCCCTGCTCGTGGTGACCAGTTCCGGGCCACCATGACGCTGTGCGCACCGATCCGGAGTCATCCCGTGGTCCCGGCCCGTCCCCGTCCCCGTCCCCGTCTCCGCTGCGGCGCGCCTCCGGGGCCCTCGTCCTCGCCGCCGCACTGCTCGTCGGGTGCGGCGCCGACGATGATCGGGTCGTTGCCAGCGGCACGCCTGCCGTGCCGCCCGCGTCCCCGTCGACCGGTGGACCGCCGCCGGTCGCCGTCCCCAGGGTGGACCTCGGCGCGCCGCAGGAGCTGGTGACCGGGCTCGACGTCCCATGGGGGATCGCCTTCCTCCCGGACGGCTCGGCTCTGGTGGCCGAGCGGGACGACGGGCGGGTCCTGCGGTTGCCCCCCGACGGCGGACAGCCGGCCGAGGTGGCGGTGCTCGCGGACGTCGCGGCGCGCGGCGAGGGCGGCCTGCTCGGACTCGCCGTGCCCCCCGATCACGACGAGGACCCCTGGGTGTACGCCTACCTCACCACCGACGAGGACAACCGCGTGGTCCGCTTCCGGCTCGACGCGCCGGCCGACGCCGAGGTGGTGCTGGCGGGCATCGACGCGGCGAACGTCCACAACGGTGGGCGCATCGCCTTCGGCCCCGACGGGCAGCTCTACGTCGCCACGGGTGACGCCGGCGACCGGGATGCCGCCCAGGACCCCGACGACCCCAACGGCAAGATCCTGCGGCTGCGCCCGGACGGCTCGGTGCCGCCGGACAACCCGACGCCCGGCTCCCCGGTCTACAGCCTCGGGCACCGCAACGTGCAGGGCCTGGCCTGGGACGGCACGGGCCGGCTGTGGGCCACCGAGTTCGGTCAGAACGCGGTCGACGAGGTCAACCTCATCGAGCCCGGCGGCAACTACGGCTGGCCCGACGTCGAAGGCGAGGGCGACACCGACGGCGGCCGGTTCACCAACCCGCTGGTCGTGTGGGACACGTCGGAGGCCTCTCCCTCCGGTGCCGTCGTCGTGGGCGACACGCTCTACGTCGCCGCGCTCGCCGGGGAGCGGCTGTGGGCGGTGCCGCTGCAGGCGGACGGCGTCGGTGAGCCGCGCGCCGAGCTGGACGGTGCCTACGGGCGCCTGCGCACGGTCGTGCAGGCCCCCGACGGAGCACTGTGGCTGACGACGTCCAACGGCGACGGCCGGGGCGACGAGCGCGACTGCGACGACCGGATCGTGCGCTTCCCGGTGGCGGCTCCCTGAGTCCCGGGTCGCCGGATCGAGCTCGACCTCCCCTCCCGTGAGGACCAGGAGGACGGCGATGCGGTGTCGACTCGCGAGGTGGGGCGTGAGCCACCGCTCCCATCGAGCTGAGACCCACGCCCCTCCCGGGGGTCGTCCGACCACCTCTGCGCCGGTGCGGGGGGGGGGGCCGCCGGGCGGGGGGGGGGGCGCCGGGGGCGATATTAGTGTGGGGGAGGGGCTCGCCGACGGGG
>NZ_JBJGYV010000052.1:0-18494 GCF_054050175.1 Geodermatophilus sp. SYSU D00697 | reverse complement strand
CGTGCTCTGCGTGCTCCCGGTACGCAGAGCACGAGCACCCGGGGGAGGGAGGTCACCGGGCGTCCGCAGCCCCGATCCCCGCTCGCCGACGGCACCGGCCCACCGGCACGGTCAGGCGACCTCGATCGCGAACGCCACGAGGAACCCCAGCGTGGTGATGACGCCGGTCCAGGTCCGCGTCCGCTCGAACGCCTCCGGGATCATCGTGTCGGCGATCATGGTGAGGATCGCGCCGGCCGCGACGGCGGTGATGACCGCGATCGCCTCCGGTGGTGCCCCGCCGAGGACGGCGTAGCCGACCAGCGCGGCCAGGCCGCTGGCCACGGCGATCCCGCCCCACACCCCGAACACGTACCCCGCAGACCGGCCGTTGGCCTTCATCCCTGCGGCGGACGAGAGCCCCTCGGGCACGTTGGAGATGAAGACCGCGGCCAGCACCGAGGCGCTCACCGACCCGCCGCCGAGCAGTCCGAGCCCCAGGACCACCGACTCCGGGACGCCGTCGAGCAGCGCGCCGATCGCGATCGCGGCCCCGCTGCCGGACTGCTCGTCCTCCGAGGGCTGCTGGGACCCCGACCGCTTGCGGTGCCGCGCCCCGCGCCGCGCCAGTGCCTCGTTGGCCGCGAGATAGGCCAGGGCTCCGCCGACGAACCCGATCGACGTGGGCAGCAGCCCGCCGGTGTCGGCCGCCTCGGCCATGAGGTCGAAGGCGACCGCCGAGATCAGCACCCCGGACCCGAAGGCCATCACCGAGGCGATGACGGTCTGGGGCACCCGCACGAACCAGGCGACCAGCGCGCCGAGCACCAACGCCCCGCCGCCCAGCAGGCCCCACAGCCCGGCCTCCAGCCACGTCGGCACGGCGTCCCCGTTCCTCGTCCCCGGCCTCCCTGCCCCGGGGACGCCGGGGTCCGCCCTGCCCACGCAGCCGCTCGGTCAACCACCCCGGACGGCCACCCGCGCCGGACGCCCGTCGCGGTGCGCGCGGCCGGCGTCGGCCACCCGCTCAGGACGAGGGCGCCGCCGGACGGTCCGATCCGTGCAGCCCGGCGGTCACCCGGTCGGGATAGGTGGCGGTGAACCGCACCATCGACCAGATCACGCCGACCGGCACGACCCAGTCGAGCAGCAGTTCGGTGAGGTGGCTGCTGGACGTGTCCGTAGCGTCGACGCCCAGCGCGGTGACCAGCACGGACGCGGCTCCCATCAGCATGATGGCCACCGCCCAGGCGGCGCTGAGCACCCGGTTGATCCGGGTGAACGTCGGGGAGTCCCAGTACTCGCGCGGCGTGGTCTGGCGGGCGTACTCCGCGGTGAACGGCAGCACCGGCACGGTCAGCAGCAGGTACAGCCCCAGGGCCACGCCGACCAGCGGCCGGCCCCACTCGTACAGCCACCGGTCGACGCCGGGCCCGCCGACGAACCCGGCGACGGCGATGACCGCGAAGAGGGCGAGCGAGCCGAGGCCGAGGATGCGGGGTCCGTGGTGGCGGCTGTCCCGGATCACCAGGACCGCCGCCACCACCACCGCGACCAGAGCCCCCCAGGCGACGCCGTCGGCGGCCACCCGCTGGGCGACGAAGGCGAAGACGATCCACGGCAGGAAGCCGACGACGAGGCTCAGGGGAGTGAGTCCGGGTGGCGTGGACCGGCCCGGGTGTGCCGGTGCCGGCGCGGGAGTCGCTGTCATGAGGGGCCCCGATCGGGACGAGGGACGGGTCGCGGCCGGCGGGACCGCGGCGGGCCGGCCCGTGCGGCGCCGGCCCGGCCCGGGTGGTCGGGAGGGTGTGGCGGCGGTCCCGCGCCGGTCCATGCTGATCCGCCCGGGCCCGGCCCGACCAGGGCACTTCGACCGGTCCCGGCAGGGGGTCGGACGGCCTACCGTGGGCCGGCGGGGGCCGCCTGCGAGGAGGCGTCATGACCGGGACCGAGGCTCTCCGACACGACACCGTCGCGGTGCCCGGCGGGCTGCGACTGCAGGTCGTGGAGCAGGGGGATCCGGCCGGCACGCCGGTCGTCCTCGTCCACGGCTGGCCGGACTCATGGTTCTCGTGGAGCCACGTCCTCCCGCACCTGGACCGGAGGCTGCGCGCCGTCGCCTACACCCAGCGCGGGTTCGGCGAGTCAGACCACCCGCGGGCCGGCTACACCATCGACCGGTTCGCCGACGACCTGGTGGCCCTCTGCGACGCGCTCGGCCTGGCGCGGACGCACCTGGTGGGGCACTCCTACGGCAGCTTCGTCGTCCGCCGGATGGCCGAGGAACACCCGGACCGCGTCGACCGGATGGTGCTGATCGGCTCGGGCGACCGGCTGGGCGACCGGCTGGCCGAGGAGGTGCGGACGGCGATCGCCGACCTGCCCGAGGAGGTCCCCGAGGACTTCGCCCGGGAGTTCGCCGCGAGCACCGTCCACCGGCCGGTGCCGCCGCAGTTCTTCGACGCGTTGGTCGCCGAGAGTCGCAAGGCGCCGGGGTGGGTGTACCGGGACTCCTGGGAGGCGCTGGTCGGGGCCGACGACCGCGACCGGCTGCGGGACGTGGCCGCGCCCACCCTGGTGCTGTGGGGCGATTCCGACGCCCTGTTCGACCGGGGGCAGCAGGACCGGCTCGTGGCGGCGCTCCCGCGGGCCGAGCTGCACGTCCTCGAGGACACCGGGCACTGCCCGAACTGGGAGCGGCCGGAGGACGTCGCCGCCGAGCTGGACGCCTTCCTGTTGTCCCGCTGAGGACGCGTCCTCGGTCTCAGTCGGGGTGGCTGAGCAGGTAGCGCCCGAAGTGCGGGACGGTGAAGGCGATCTGCCCGCGCTCGGCGGAGTAGACCAGCCCCTTCTTGATCAGCGAGTCGCGTGCGGGGGACAGCGACGCGGGCTTGCGGCCCAGCGCCACCGCCACCTCCGACGTCGCCACCGCGGACCCGGTCGGCCCGCCCAGCTCGGCCATTGCGTGCATGTACTCCCGCTCGGCGGGCGTGGCCCGGTCGTAGCGGGAGCCGAAGAACCCGACCGCGAGCTCGGCCTCGGCGACCGGGGCGGCCATCGCGACGTCCGCCGCGGTGATCGGGGAGGCGGCGGCGACGTCCCAGGTGACCTTGCCGTAGGCCTGCACGAAGTAGGGATAGCCGTCGGCGGCCGCGTAGAGGGCGTCGAGGGCGTCCGGCTCGAAGGTGACCTCCTCCCGCTCGGCCGGGGCGAGCAGCGCCCGGTCGGCGGCGGCCCGGTCGAGCCGGTCGATGCGCAGGTAGCGGAACAGCCGCTCGGAGTAGCTCTTGGACGCCGAGAGCACCGCGGGCAGGTGGGGGAGCCCCGCGCCGACGACGATCAGCGGCGCGCCCTGCTGGGAGAGCTCGTGGCAGGCCGCGCAGATCGCCGAGACGTCGGGGGCCTGGACGTCCTGCATCTCGTCGATGAACAGTGCCACGCCCTTGCCGACATCGGCGGCCAGACCGGCGGCGTCGCTGAGCAGCTCGACCAGGTCGATCTCCATGTCCCCGGAGTCGGCCCGCCCGGAGGCCGCGGGGACGTCGATGCCCGGCTGCCACCGGTCGCGCACCTTGGCCGGCGAGGACGACTCCGACGACTGCCGCAGCGCGAAGGCCTTGAGCACCCCCAGGACGGCGTCCATCGAGTCCTGGTCGGGGTGCCGCAGCTCGCGCAGCGCCATGTGCAGCGCCGAGGAGACCGGCCGGCGCAGCGACTGGTCCGGGCGCGCCTCGATCTTGCCGGTGCCCCACCCCCGGCCGATCGCCGCCGAGCGCAGCTGGTTGAGCAGCACGGTCTTGCCGACCCCGCGCAGACCGGTGAGGA
Organism: Geodermatophilus sp. SYSU D00697; assembly: GCF_054050175.1. NCBI lineage: Bacteria > Bacillati > Actinomycetota > Actinomycetes > Geodermatophilales > Geodermatophilaceae > Geodermatophilus > Geodermatophilus sp. SYSU D00697. The sequence continues at coordinate 14,690 of NZ_JBJGYV010000052.1, read as the reverse complement.
CGAGGGAGCGCTCGGGGCGGCCGTGCGCGATCCGCTCGAGGACGACGTCGAAGGCCGACAGCTCGGTGTCGCGGCCGGCCAGCTCCGGCGGGCGCTGGCCGGCGCCGGGCGCGTACGGGTTCCGCACGGGGTCCATGTCGAGCACCGTATGGGCTCGTCTAGTCCCCGCCGTAGAGATCGGTAGAACCGGTTGGGGCGTGTCGCGGCCCCGTCGTCGGCCGCGGGGGCGTGCCCGCCAGACTGGGCGCCGTGCCGGTCCCGTCCCGCCGCCCCCTCCCGCCGCGGTGAGCGGCGTCCTCGCAGGCTTCCTGGTCATCGGCGTGGTCATCGGGACCGGCTACCTCGTGGCCAGGCGCGGCGTGCTCGGCCCGCACGCGCAGGAGGTGCTCTCGCGCGCGTCGTTCGTCGTCGCCACGCCGGCGCTGCTGTTCGAGACGCTGGCCGGCGCCGACCTCTCCGCTGTCTTCTCCAGCACGCTCGTCGTCACGTCGGCGGCGTTCGCGCTGTGCGCGGTCGTCTTCGCGGTCGTGGGTGCGGCGCGTCGCTGGGGGATCGGGCGGACGACGATCGGCGCGCTGGCGGCCAGCATGGTGAACTCCGCGAACCTGGGCATCCCCATCGCCGTCTACGTCCTCGGCGACGCCACCGCCGTCGCCCCCGTGCTGCTCTTCCAGCTGGTGGTGCTCTCGCCGGTCGCGCTCGCCGTCCTGGACGTCACCGCCACCGGCGAGCGGTCCTCCTCCCGGGCCCGGGTGACCGCGCCGCTGCGCAACCCCGTGCTCGTCGCGTCGGCCCTGGGTCTGCTGGTCGCGGGCACGGGCCTGGAGGTCCCGCGCGCGCTGCTCGACCCGATCGAGCTGCTCGGGGGGCTGGCGGTCCCCGCGGTCCTGCTGGCGTACGGGATGTCCCTGCGGGGCAGTCCGCTCCCCGGGCGCGGGGCCGAGCGGGCCACGGTCGTCCTCGCCGTCGTCCTGAAGCTCGTCGTGGCGCCGGGTGCTGCCTGGCTGTTCGGGCTGCTGCTGGGCCTGGACCGGGCGCAGCTGCTGGTCGTGGTGGTGCTGGCCACGCTGCCGACGGCGCAGAACCTCTTCGGTACGGCGGTGACCTACCGGACCGGGGTCGACCTCGCCCGCGAGTCGATCACCCTGAGCACGGTGCTCTCGGTGCCGGCGATGCTGGTGGTCGCGGGGCTGCTGGGCTGAGGGCTCGTCAGGTCCGTCTGGCCGTTTCTACGACTCGGGCTAGACACCCGTAGAGGGTGCGACACACCGGGGATCCGCAGGCGGCCCCGATAGCGTGGACGGCGTGCTGAGGTTCCTCATCAAGGTCGTCATCATGGCCGGCGTCTTCTACGGCGTGGCGTACCTGCTGCAGGGCATCGAGGTGATCCCCAACCCGAACGGCCCGCTCGGGGAACCCGGTACCTACCTCTGGATCGCGCTCGTCTTCGCCCTGGTGAACGCGGTCGTCGGGCCGATCCTGCGGCTGCTGTCGTTGCCGTTCGTGCTGCTCACCCTCGGCCTGTTCCTGCTCGTGGTGAACGCGGCGCTGCTCGGCATCACCGCGGCGCTCACCGACCGCCTGCAGGTCGACGGCTTCGGCAGCGCGGTCGTCGGGGGCCTGCTGCTGGCCATCGGTGGCTGGGTCGCCGACCAGGTGACCGCCAAGCGCTGACCCCCCGGCCCCCTGCAGGGGCCCGACGCGAGCTCGTGAGCGGTGGGGGGCGGGGGGTCCTTCTACTAACGTCAGCTGCCATGGCCAGCACCACCGGCACCGTCCCGGCGACCCCGGGAGCGGGCCCCGAGGCCGGCGCGTCACCCGCAGCCGTCGCCAGCGAACTGGCCGCCCTCGAGGCGGCCCGCCAGGAGAAGTCCCGGCTCCTCGAGCGCGCGGCCCAGGCCGCGCTCGACTCCGGCGCGGGGTTGCCGTCCGGCTGCGGGTCGGCCGACGTCCCGGCCCTCCTCCAGCGCTACTACTGGAGCGAGCCGGCCGCCGAGGTGGTCGAGCACCACCCGGCCGACCTCGCCGCCCTGGCGCTCGCGCACCTCCGGGTCGCGGAGGTCCGCCCGCAGGGCGCGGCGACCGTCGACGTCCAGCGGCTGCCCGACCGCCCCGGGGCCCGGCCCCGCTCGGTGGTCCTCGTCGTCACCGACGACATGCCCTTCCTCGTCGACTCGGTCACTGCCGAGGTGGTCCGCCAGGGCTTCCGCCTCGAGCACGTCGTCCACCCGGTCGTCGTGGTCCGCCGCGACCTCGCCGGCCGGATCCGCGCCTTCTGCGACAGCGGGGAACCGGCCACCTGCGGGCCGGACGCGCTGGCCGAGTCGTGGATGGCCGTCGTCCTCGACGGGCCGCTGGACGAGGAGGCCACCGGCGACCTGGTCTCGGGACTGCGGACGGTGCTCGCCGACGTCCGCGCCGTCGACGAGGACGCCACCCGCATGCGCGCCCGCGCGCTGGAGCTGGCCGAGCGCCTCGACCGGGCGCAGCCGGCGCCGGACGACGCCCCCTCGGCCGACCCGGCCGAGGCGGCGGCGCTGCTGCGCTGGCTGACCGACGGGAACTTCGTCTTCCTCGGTGCCCGCGACGTCGACCTGGTGCAGGTGGGGGAGGGGACGACGGTCCGTGCCGTGCCCGGCACCGGGCTGGGCGTGCTGCGCAGCGACGTCGAGACCGCGTCGGTCCCCGAGGGGACCCCGAGCCCGGCCCTGCTGACCGTCACCAAGGCCGACGCCCGCTCGACGGTCCACCGCCGCGCCTGGCTGGACCTGGTCACCGTGACCCTCCCGGGCCAGGAGGGCGGTCCCGCGCGCCAGCACCGGCTGGTCGGCCTGTTCCCCGCCGCGGCCGCGGCGCACAGCGTCCGCGAGGTGCCGCTGGCCCGCCGGCGGGTGGCCGAGGTGCTGGCCCGCTCCGGAGCGCCGGCCGACAGCCACACCGGCAAGGAGCTGCTCGACGTCCTGGAGACCTATCCCCGCGACGAGCTGTTCCAGGTCGGCGCCGACGAGCTGCTGCCGGTGGCGCTGGCCGTGCTGCGCCTCCAGGAGCGCCGGCAGACCCGGCTGTTCCTGCGCCGGGACCCGTGGAACCGGTTCTGGTCGGCGATCGTCTTCCTGCCCCGCGACCGGTACACGACCGAGGTGCGCCTGGCCGTCCAGCAGCTGCTGCTGGAGCGGCTGGGCGGCACGAGCATCGAGTACAGCGCCCGGGTCACCGAGTCGGTGCTGGCCCGGCTGCACTTCGTCGTCCGGCCCCCGGTGGCCCGCAGCGGGAAGCCGGCGCTGCGCGACGTCGACGTGCCGGCGCTGCAGGCCGCGCTGGCCGCCGTCGTCCGCAGCTGGACCGACGACCTCGCCGACGCGCTGGCGGCCCGCTACGGCGCCGACGCCGAGCGGCGGCTGGCTCGGGTCGCCGACGCCTTCCCGGCGTCCTACCAGGAGGACTTCCCCGCGTCGGTCGCCGTCGAGGACCTCGAGCGGCTCGACGCCCTGGCCGAGGGCGAGATCGGCCTGGTGCTCCGCCGACCGGCCGGTGCCTCGGCCACCGAGCCGCGGCTGGCCGTCTACCGCGTGGGGGAGCGGCTGCTGCTCTCCGACGTGCTGCCGATGCTCCAGCACATGGGCGTCGACGTGATCGACGAGCGGCCCTACGAGGTCGACCGGATCGGCGCGCCGCTGGCCTGGATCTACGACTTCGGGCTCACCGCCCCGGTCGGCGACCTGCCCTTCCCGGGGTCCCTGCCGGAGCGGTTCACCGACGCGCTCTCGGCGGTGTGGCGGGGCGAGGCCGAGGACGACGGCCTGGGTGCCCTCGTGCTGCTGGCCGGGCTCAACTGGCGGCAGGTCTCCGTCGTCCGTGCCTACGTGCAGTGGCTGCGCCAGGCCGGGCTGCCCTTCGGCCAGCGGTACGTGGAGACCACGCTGGCCGGGCACCCGGACGTCGTCGCGCGGCTGGTCGCGCTGTTCGAGACCCGCTTCTCCCCGGGCCGGGACGCGGGGCGGGACCGCCGCCAGGAGCAGCTGGTGGAGTCGCTCCGGGCGGCCATCGGGCAGGTGGAGTCCCTCGACGCCGACCGGGTGCTCACCGCGCTGCTGGCCGCCGTGACCGCGACCGTCCGGACGACCTACTACGCGGGGTCCGGGCCGCTGGCGCTCAAGCTGCGTCCCGCCTCGGTGCCCGACCTGCCCGAGCCGCGGCCGGACCGCGAGGTGTGGGTCAGCTCGCCGCGGGTGGCCGGCGTGCACCTGCGCTTCGGCGCGGTCGCCCGCGGCGGGCTGCGCTGGTCCGACCGGCACGAGGACCTCCGCACCGAGGTCCTGGGGCTGGTCAAGGCGCAGATGGTCAAGAACACCGTCATCGTGCCCACCGGCGCCAAGGGCGGGTTCGTCGTCCGCCGGCCGCCGCCCGAGAGCGCCGGCCGGGACGCGTGGCTCGCCGAGGGGCAGGCCTGCTACCGGCTGTTCATCGGCGCGCTGCTGTCCCTCACCGACGACCTGGTCGACGGCCGTGTGGTGCCGCCGGAGCGGGTGGTCCGGCACGACGGCGACGACACCTACCTCGTGGTCGCGGCCGACAAGGGGACGGCGACCTTCTCCGACCTGGCCAACGCCGTGGCGCTGGAGCGCGGCTTCTGGCTGGGCGACGCCTTCGCCTCCGGCGGCTCGGTCGGCTACGACCACAAGGCGATGGGCATCACCGCCCGCGGCGCCTGGGAGTCGGTCACCCGCCACTTCCGCGAGCTCGACCTCGACGTGCAGCGCCAGGACTTCACGGTCGTGGGCATCGGTGACATGTCCGGGGACGTCTTCGGCAACGGGATGCTGCTGTCGGAGCACATCCGGCTGGTGGCCGCCTTCGACCACCGGCACGTCTTCGTCGACCCGACGCCGGACGCCGCCACCTCCTTCGCCGAGCGGCGCCGGCTGTTCGACCTGCCTCGCTCGTCGTGGGCCGACTACGACCCCGCGCTGATCAGCCCCGGCGGCGGGGTCTGGCCACGGACGGCGAAGGCGATCCCGGTGAGCGAGCCGATGCGAGCCGCGCTGGGGCTGCCCGCCTCGGTGGACACCGTGTCCCCGGTCGAGCTCGTCCGCGCCGTCCTGACCGCCCCGGTGGACCTGCTGTTCAACGGCGGGATCGGCACCTACGTCAAGGCGTCCACCGAGAGCGCCCTCGACGTGGGGGACAAGGCCAACGACGCGGTCCGCGTCGACGGCCGCGACCTGCGGGTCCGGGTGGTGGGGGAGGGCGGCAACCTCGGCCTCACCCAGCGCGGGCGCGTCGAGTACGCGCTGGCCGGTGGCCGCGTCAACACCGACGCCATCGACAACTCCGCCGGTGTGGACACCTCCGACCACGAGGTCAACATCAAGATCGCCCTGGACCGGGTGGTGGAGGCCGGGGAGCTGGACGCCGGGGGCCGGGCCGCGCTGCTGGGCGACATGACCGAGGAGGTCGCCGCCGACGTCCTCACCGACAACCACGCGCAGAACGCGGCGCTGGCCGTCGAGGTCGCCTCCGCGCGCAGCCTGCTCGACGCCCACCAGCGGTTCATGCGCTCCCTGGAGCGCTCCGGCCGGCTGGTGCGCAGCGTCGAGGCGCTGCCCGACGACCGTGCGCTGAGCGAGCGCCGCCGCGACGGGCAGGCGCTGACCGGCCCCGAGCTGTCGGTGCTGCTGGCCTACGCCAAGCTCGAGACCGGGGACGCCGTCCTGGCCTCCGGCCTGCCCGACGACCCCGCGCTGGAGGACCTGCTCGTCGGGTACTTCCCGGCCGAGCTGCGCCGGCGCTACCCCGAGGCGGTCACCGGGCACCCACTGCGCAGGGAGATCGTCGCGACCGCGCTCACCAACCGCGCGGTGAACACCGCGGGGGTGACCGGCCTGTTCCGGCTGGGCGAGGAGACCGGCGTCTCCCTGGCCGGTGTGGTGCGGGCGCACGCGGTCGCCCGCGCGGTCTTCGGTGTGGACCGGCTCTGGGACGCCGTCCGCCCGCTGGACAACCGGGTGCCGGCGGCGACCCAGGTGGAGCTGCGCACAGAGGCGACGCGGCTGGCCGAGCGGGCGACCCGCTGGCTGCTGGGCCTCTCCGCGCTGACCGGGCAGGACCCCGCCCCGATCGGGGAGGTGACGGAGCGGTTCGCCGCACCCGTGGCTGCCGTGCGGGCGGGGCTGCCGTCGTGGCTGCTCGGGAAGGAGGCAGCGGGGTACGCCGAGCGGGCGGCGCGGCTGCAGGAGCGCGGCGTGCCCGAGGAGCTCGCCGCCGAGGTGGCCGCCGCTCCGCTGCTGCCCGCCGCGCTCGACCTCGCCGTGGTCGCCGAGGGCACCGGCGCCCCGATCGACCTCGCCGGCCGGGTGCAGCAGGCGCTCGGCGAGCGGCTGAGCCTCGTGCCGCTGCGCGAGCACGTGATCGCCCTGCCGCGTGACCGCCGCTGGCCGTCGATCGCGCGGGCGGCGCTGCGCGACGACCTGGCCGCGGAGCAGGCGGCGCTGACCGCGGAGGTCCTCGGCGGGCGGCGGGCCGACACCGAGTCCGCCGACGCGCTGGTGGCCCGCTGGGTGGAGGGCTGGGACGGCACGCAGCAGCGCGCGGCGGCCCACCTGGTCGACATCACCGCGGGGGACCGGCACGAGCTGGCCGAGCTGCTGGTCGCCGTCCGGACACTGCGGGGCCTGCGCCGCCGCACGTGACCCGCGGCCGGGATCAGGTCCCCTGATCCCGGCGCGTCCTCCCTCACGGCCGGCCGTGGGGGAGGACGCGCCGCCGTGGGGGAGGACGCGCTGCGGCGACCTGTGCCTCCCCGTGCCCGGCCTGGTCGCGTCGACCCGGCCGCCGCACACCCGTCGAGGGCCGTCTGCACCTCTCTAGGATCGATGCTAGACGGGGTCATACTCGACGAGAGGGTCGTCCTGGCGTCGAGCAGCTAGTCCGGCTCGGACGACGGCGTCGGCTCCCGGTCGCCGCGCAGCGACAGCACCAGCGCCAGCGCCACCCCGCAGAACAGCGCGATGTCGGCGACGTTGCCGACGAACAGGCCCGCGTAGTCGATGAAGTCGACGACGTGCCCGCGGCCGAAGCCCGGCGCGCGCAGCAAGCGGTCCCCGAAGTGCGTCGTCGCGCCGCCGAGGAGCAGCCCCAGCGCGATCGCCCACGCCGTGGAGGAGATCCGGCGCGCGTACCAGGCCAGCGCGACCACGGCGACGCCCGACACCACCGTGAACAGCCAGGTGGCACCGCTGCCGATCGAGAACGCGGCCCCGGGGTTGTAGAGCAGCCGCAGGCCCAGCAGGTCCCCCGCCAGGCCGATCCGCCGGCCGTCGCCGAGCGCCGCCTCCGCCCACGCCTTGGTGACCTGGTCCACGACCAGGACGACGGCGGCGACACCGAACACCCACGCGTAGCGGCGACGTGGCTCCCCGGTCACAGGGGCGGACGGCGGTCGCCGAACCGAGTGGCCTGCTCGAACGCGTGTCCGACCTCGAGCACCCGGCGGTCGGCCCGCGGCGCGGCGACCACCTGCAGCCCCACCGGCAGCCCGTCGTCGGTGAACCCGCCCGGGACCGACAGTGCCGGGCAGCCGGTCGGCGTGATCAGCGTGCAGGCCCGCATCCACTCCAGGTAGTTCTCCAGCGGCACCCCGCCGATCTCGGTCGGGTACTCCTGCTCGACCGGGAAGGGCAGCACCTGCGTCGTCGGCGCCAGCAGGACGTCGTAGCGCTCGAAGAACCCGACCACCCGCTCGTACAGCGCGGTGTGCGCGGCCTCGGCGCGGGCCAGGTCGGAGCCGGACAGCTTCGCGCCCATCTCGGCGTTCCAGCGGATCGACTCCTTGACCTGGTCGGGGTGCTGCCGGGCGAGGTCGGTGAAGGCGGCGTCGAACAGCCACGCGCGCAGCGTGCCGAACACGTCGTCGGCGCCGGAGAGGTCGGGGCAGTCGGCCTCGACGGTGGCGCCGAGCTCCTCGAAGACCCGCACCGACCCGTCCAGCACCGCGGTGATCGCCGGGTCCACCCGGACCCGGCCGCCGAGGTCGGGCGCCCAGGCCACCCGCAGCCCGTCGAGGCGCTCGGGCAGCGGGGCGGCGAACGGTGCGCCCGGGTCGTCCAGCGCGATCGGCACCCGCCGGTCGGGGCCGGCGACGGCGGAGAGGACCAGGGCCACGTCGGCGACGGTGCGGCCCATCGGTCCCTGCACCGACAGCTGCGACCAGCCGATCGGCGCCGGCCAGGTCGGCACCCGGCCCGGGGTCGGCCGCAACCCCACGACGTTGCAGAACGCCGCCGGGTTGCGCAGCGAGCCGCCCATGTCGCTGCCCTCGGCCACCGGCACGAACCCCGCGGCCAGCGCCGCGGCCGCGCCGCCGCTGGAGCCGCCCGCGGACAGGCCGTGCCGGTAGGGGTTGTGGGTCGCGCCGAACAGCGTGTTGAAGGTGTGCGACCCCGCCGCGAACTCGGGCACGTTGGTCTTCCCCACCCGGACGGCGCCCGCCGCCCGCAGCCGGGCGACCACCAGCTCGTCCCGCTCGGGGACGGTGTCGCCGTGCAGCGGCGAGCCCCAGGTGGTGCGCATGCCCCCGGTCTCGTGGGTGTCCTTGTGCGCGACCGGCAGCCCGTGCAGGGGGCCGACCTCCTCGCCCGCGGCCAGCGCGGCATCAGCGGCGTCGGCGGCCGCCCGCGCGCCGTCGGCGTCGAGGGTGACGACGGCGTTCACCCGGGGGTCGAGCCGCTCGATCCGGTCCAGGCAGGCGTCGGTCAGCTCCCGGGCGGACAGCTGCCGGGAGCGGATCAGCGCGGCCAGCTCGGTCGCGGGGCGCAGGCAGAGCTCGTCGGTGGAGGTCACGGTCACATCGTCGTCCTACCGGACGACACCGCCACCAAGGGGTGTCCCGGCCCGCGTCGAGCCGAACCGGACGTCGGGTCAGGCGGGCTCGTCGGGGACGACGTCCGGCACCACGTTGGGCCCGGCCTCGGGTGGCCGCGGCCGGTCCTGCCGGTGCAGCCGGACGGCGACCAGGGCGACGTCGTCCTCCGGCCGGCCCTCGACCAGCCGGTCGATCACCCGGTCGAGCAGCTCCTCCAGCGGCAGGTCGGCCAGCTGGGTCAGCGCCTCCCGCAGGCGCACCATGCCGGCATCGAGGTCGGCGTCGCGCCGCTCCACCAGGCCGTCGGTGAACAGCAGCACCGTCGAGCCCCGGTCCAGGGTCACCACCGACTCCTGCCGACGCGTCTCGGCCTCCACGCCCAGGAGCAGGTCGCCCTTCCAGGCCGCCAGCTCGGCCACCGTCCCGTCGGGGTTGATCACCAGCGGCGGCAGGTGCCCGGCGTTCGCCCAGCGCATGCGGGTGACCCCGCGCGCCCGCTCGTCGTCGGTCTGCTCGAACCGGGCGACCGCCGCGGTGGCCAGCACCCGCGTCTGCAGCACGGCCATCGAGGCGTCCAGCCCGCGCAGGACCTCGACCGGCGGCGCGTCGCTGTAGGTCGCGATGCCGCGCAGCAGGCCGCGGAGCTGGCCCATGGCCGCGGCGGCCTCGGTGTCGTGCCCGACGACGTCGCCGATGACCAGCATCGTCGCCCCGCCCGGCTGGAGGAAGGCGTCGTACCAGTCGCCGCCGACCCGGGCCGCCTCCACGGCCGGCAGGTAGCGGACGGCGATCTGCGCGTGGTCCGGCTCCGGCGGGTCGGTGAGCAGGCTGCGCTGCAGGCCCTCCGCCAGCTGCTGCTGCTGGGCGTAGAGGCGCGCGTTGTCCAGGGCCAGCCCGGCCCGGTCGGCGACGTCCTGGGCGACGACGACGTCCTCCGGGGTCGGGGCGTGCCCGTCGGCGTAGAAGAGGGTGAGCAGGCCGATGGTCCTGCCGCGGGCACGAAGCGGGAGGGCGACCTCGGTGGTCGGCGCCAGGACCGCCAGGAGGTCCTTGGCCTGGCCGGGGGGCAGCACGTCGAGGACGTCGTCCCCGGCGAAGGTGACCGCCTCCCCGGTGTGCAGGGCGCGGGCGACCGGCGCGGTGACCGGCATGACGTCCATGCGCACCTCGGCGTACCGCTCCAGGACCGAGCGGCTGGCCGGGTCGACGTGCCAGCTGCCGACGTCGCGCGGCCGGCCGTCGGGCTGGATGACGGTCAGGATGCAGAAGTCGCTGAGCGCCGGCACGACCAGCCGCGGCAGCCGGCCGGTCGCGGCCTCGACGTCCAGGGTGCCGGCGAGCTCGGCGCTGACCTGCGCGAGCAGGGCGAGCTGCTGGGCGGACCGCTCGGCGCGCTCGCGCACCCGCCGCCGCTCGGTGATCTCGGTGAAGTACACCGAGAGCCCCTCGGGGGTGGGCCAGGCGCGCAGCTCGTACCAGCCGTCGAGCGGCGCCGGGTAGTACGCGTCGAAGTTGACCGGCTGCCCCGTGCGGACGGCGTCGCGGTAGCTCTCCTCGAAGACGCTGCTGGTCGCGGCCGGGAAGGTCGTCCACAGCACCTGACCGAGCAGGTCCTCGCGGGAGCGGCCCAGCAGCCGCTCCGCCTCGGCGTTCACGTGCGTGAACCGCCACTGGTGGTCGAGGGAGTAGAAGCCGGCCGGCATCGCCTCGAGCACGCGGGCCACGCGGGCCTGCGCGCTGCGGTCCTCGGTGGTGTCGTGGGCGGCGCCCAGCAGCCGGACCGCCGTCCGGCCGGGACCGGCCAGCGCGCGGCCCCTGGCCCGCACCCAGCGGGTGTCTCCGTCCGGACGGACGACGCGGTACTCCGCCTCGAACTCGCCGACGGTCTCGATCGACGTCCGCAGCGCCTCGCTCACCCGGGGCAGGTCGTCGGGGTGCAGGCGGCGGTTGAACGCGTCGATCGTGCCGTCGAAGTCCTCGGCGGTGTAGCCGAACATCGCCATCAGCGGCTCGTCCCAGACGAGCTCGCCGGTGCGCAGGTCCCAGTCGAAGGTGGCGACCCCGCCGGCGTCCATCGCCAGGATCCAGCGCACCCGCTGGCGCTCGTGCTCCCCGGCCAGCGCCGCGTACTCGAGCTCGGTGACCACCGCGGCGGCCAGCTGGGCGAGTGTCGCGATCTCGCTGTCCGACCACGGGTGCGGCTCGGCGTCGAAGGCGCACAGGGTGCCGACGGCGTGTCCGGCCTCGTCGGTGAGCGGCACGCCCAGATAGGCCCCCACGATCCCCGAGGTGACCGGGTCGAGGTCGCGGACCCGCTCGTCGGCGCGGGCGTCGGGGATCACCAGCGGGGCGCGCAGGACGGCGGCGAGGGCGCAGGGCGACTGGTCCAGCGGTGACTCCTGGCCGCGACCACCCGGCGGGATCCCGGCGATGCCGGCGACCGTGTGGCTGTCGGCCAGGATGGAGATCTGCGCGGAGGGGGCCCCGACCAGGCGCGCGGCCAGCTCGACGAGTCGGTCGAGGGCGGCGCTGCCGGTGTCGGAGACGCGCAGCCGCCGCGCCGCGCGGACGCGGGCGGGGTCGCCGCGCAGCAGGGCGGCTGCACGGGCAGCGTCCAGCGTGCGCGCGGCCTCCTGCCGCAGGGATGCCTCCACCAGAACCCTTCCGCCCGGCCAGGGCCAGGGTGTTGCTCGCGCAGGCCACGCTCTTCGAGCCACGCGCTCCCGAGGTTATGTCATGCGGTGTCCGTTACGGGCAACCATCGCGACACAGATCACCGTCGTCGACACGAACGGTGACGGTTCAGCGGGTGGCGTGCTCCGCGGGGACGACCAGGGTCAGGGCCGTCCGCCCGTCGTGTTCCACGTGCAACCCCGCCCGCCGGAGCAGCGCCCGCAGCCGGACGACGTCCGCGGGCTCGGCCGTGGTCGTGGCCAACAGCCGGGCGATCCGGCCCTTGTGCGCCTTGTTGAAGTGGCTCACGACCGCGCGGGTCCCGTCCGGCCGCTCGCTCCGCACGTCCACGGTGACCGCGCCCGGGACCGGCGCGAGCGCGGCGTAGGAGCCGCTGCGCAGGTCGACGACGAGCTCGTCGACCGCGGCCAGCACCGGGCCGAGCACGGGCTGCCACAGCGTGCGCAGGGTCGGCAGGCCGGGCAGCGCCGAGCCGGCCGACAACCGGTAGGCGGGGATGGCGTCGGTGCCGCGGACCAGGCCGAACAGCGCCGAGCCGACCGCCAGCCGCCGGTCGGCGCGCGATCGCTGGGCCCGGGTCAGCGAGCCGACGTCGAGGGCGTCGTAGAGCACCCCGGTGTAGCGCTCGAGCGCCGGCATGGTCGGGCCGGTGAACAGCGCGGCGTTGCGCGCGATCTCGTCGTCCTGTCTGGCGGACAGCCCGAGCGCGGCGCGCGAGGCCGGGAGGTCGGCGGCCAGGTCGGCCAGGGTCTTCGCCAGCTCGGTGCGGACCGGCGTCAGCTCCGGGGCGGACAGAGCGTGGAGGTCGAGCGGGTCGCCGTCCCCGCCGGGGGCCTTCGTCTCCGACGGCGGCAGCAGCACGAGCACGAGGAGTCAGGGTACGAGGGTGCCGTCAGGGCCCGCCGACGCCGCGTCCCGTGGGGAGGACGGAGGCCCTGTCCGGTCGAGGAGAGGAGTCAGGTCCAGTAGAGCAGGCGGGCGCCGGGCAGCCGGTCGGCCACCTCGGCCTCGAACCAGCCGCGCAGCTCGGCCATGGTCTCCCGCGGGTAGACGTGCTTGACCGATCCGAACTTCCCGCGCTTGGCGGTGCGGCGGGACTCGTCCATCTCGAGCCTCGTCCGCGGGTACCACTCGGTCAGCGTGGCCTTGCTGCCGGGCGTGAACCGGTGGGTGATGCACTCGACGGTGAGGTCGGCGCCGGCGGGCAGCGCCCCGGCCACGGCGTCGAGCAGCTCGCCGTACTCCTCGCGCCAGCCCTCGACGGGCATGATCGGCGCGATGGTCAGCCCGACCGGGTACCCGGCACGGGCGACGGCGGCCAACGCGGCGACGCGGCCGGGGACCGGGGAGGTGGCCCCCTCGAACCGGCGCGCCACCGAGACGGCGTTGACCGAGAAGCGCAGCCGGGTCCGCCCGCCGTGCGGCAGGTCGAGCAGCCCGGCGACGTCGTCGAACTTCGTCGTCGCGCGCAGCTGGACCGGCCCGGGCCACTCGTGCGTGCCGAAGTGGGTGATCGCCGTGGCCAGCCCGCCGGTGAGGTGCTCGAGGGCCAGCGGGTCGGTGTAGCAGGAGGCCTCGAACGTCGTCCCCTCGCCGCCGCGTTCGACCGTGCCCGAGGTGACCAAGCCGTGCCCGACGTACTGGTCCAGGCCGGCGAGGACGTCGTCGAGGTCGGCGAAGACCCGGGTGATCGGCGGGCCGGACAGGGAGCCGGCGAGGTAGCAGTACTGGCAGTGGGCCGGGCAGCCCTCGGCCAGGTCGAACCGCCAGTCCGCGGACGGCGGGATCGGCTGCAACCGGCGGCGGGACGGGGCGCCGACGACGACGGCGAGGGTGTCCTTGGCGCGCATGAACGCCGCGCGGTCACCGTCCCCGCGCAGGTTGGGCAACCGGTCGCCGCGCAGCAGCTCGACGTCGGAGACACCGGCGGCCCCGAGGCGGGCGAGGATGCGCCGGCCGTGCGGGCGCTCGGCGGCGGAGCGGGTCACCAGGACCCGAGACGGAGTCCAGAGGCGGGTGGGGACGGGGGCGTCGAGGACGGGGGTCATCACCCCGTACAACACCGGCGGGGCCGGCGTCGGTGCAGGTCAGTCCGTGAGGTCGACCACCACGGGCGCGTGGTCGCTGGCGCCCTTGCCCTTGCGCTCCTCGCGGTCGATCCGTGCGCCGGTGACCCGGCCGGCCAGCGCGGGGGAGCCGAGGACGAAGTCGATCCGCATGCCCTCGCGGCGGGGGAAGCGCAGCTGGGTGTAGTCCCAGTACGTGTAGACGCCGGGGCCCGGGGCGTACCCGCGGACGACGTCGGCGTACCCGGCGTCGACGACGGCCCGGAAGGCCGCCCGCTCGGGCTCGGAGACGTGCGTGGAGTGGGCGAACACCCGCATGTCCCACACGTCGTCGTCCTGCGGGGCGATGTTCCAGTCGCCGACGAGCGCCACCGGGGCGGCGGGGTCCTCGGCGAGCCAGCCGGCCGCCGTGGTCCGCAGCGCCTCCAGCCAGCGCAGCTTGTACTCGTAGTGCGGGTCGGTGAGCGTCCGGCCGTTGGGCACGTAGAGGCTCCAGACCCGGATCCCGCCGCAGGTGGCGCCCAGCGCGCGCGCCTCGGTGTCGGGGTCCTCGCCCCAGCAGGGCTGGCCGGGGAACCCGACCTCGACGTCCTCCAGGCCGACCCGGGACAGGATCGCCACGCCGTTCCACTGCGAGTAGCCCACGTGCGCCACCGCGTAGCCGAGGTCGGTGAAGCGCGACTCCGGGAACTGGTCGTCGCGGCACTTGGTCTCCTGCAGCGCGAGGACGTCGACGTCCGAGCGCTGCAGCCAGGCGACCACCCGGTCGGCACGGCTGCGGATGGAGTTCACGTTCCAGGTCGCCAGGCGCACTGCATCATTGTCGGCCTACCGGCCGACACCGCGGCCAGGTGCCCCTCGACCTGCGGGGAGCCCTGCGGACCTGCGTTCCTCGGGGACCCTGCGGGCCCCGCTCGTCCCTGGGCCGACACCGCGGCCAGGCGCCCCTCGACCTGCGGGGAGCCCTGCGGACCTGCGTTCCTCGGGGACCCTGCGGGCCCCGCTCGTCCCTGGGCCGACACCGCGGCCAGGCGCCCCTCGACCTGCGGGGAGCCCTGCGGACCTGCGTT
>NZ_JBJGYV010000051.1:0-21146 GCF_054050175.1 Geodermatophilus sp. SYSU D00697 | reverse complement strand
CCGCCGCGCGCCCCCCCCCCCCCCCCCCCCCCCCCCCCCCCCCCCCCCCCCCCCCCCCCCCCCCCCCCCGGCCGCCGCCCCCCCCCCCCCCCCCCCGGCCGTGGCCCCCCGGTGCGGTGGACCTGCTGGCCTGCCCGGTGTGCGGGGCCCCGCTGGCGGCGTTGCCGGCGGCCACCGGCCTGCGCTGTCCGGCCGGTCACTCCTTCGACCGCGCGCGGCAGGGGCACGTCACCCTGCTGCCCCCGGGGCACGTGCCGCCGTCGGGGGACACGGCGGAGATGGTTGCCGACCGGGTGGCCTTCCTGGCCGCCGGTCACTACCGGGGGATCACCCGCGCCCTCGAGGACGCCGTGGTCGCGGAGGGGCTCCCGCCCGGCGCCCTGCTCGACCTCGGCGGCGGCACCGGGCACCACCTCGCCGGCGTCCTCGACCGGCTGCCCGACGCGGTGGGCGTCGTCCTGGACTCCTCGCGGTACGCCGCCCGCCGCGCGGCCGGGGCGCACGCGCGGGCGCTGGCGGTGGTCGCCGACGCCTGGGCGCGGCTGCCGGTGCGGGACGCCGCCCTCGACCGGGTGCTGGTCGTCTTCGCGCCGCGCAACGGCCCGGAGATCGCGCGCGTGCTGCGGCCCGGCGGCCGGCTCGTCGTCGTCACCCCCGCCGCCGACCACCTCGCCGAACTGGTCGGCCCGCTGGGCCTGCTCCGCGTCGACCCGGACAAGGGACGCCGGCTGGCGGCCACCCTGGAGCCGCACCTGCGGGCCGGCGCGGCCACCGGGCACCGCGAGGTCCTGCACCTGGACCGGACGGCGGTGCGCACCCTCGTGGGCATGGGCCCCCACGCGCGGCACCTGAGCGCGGACGCGCTGGCCGCGGCGGTCGCGCGGTTGCCCGAGCGCTCGCCGGTGACCGTGTCGGTCGACGTCACCACCTGGGCCCGCGGGGGGTGACCCGTGGGGTCGGTCACGGTCGGGTCACGGTCGGGTCACGGCGGTGCGGCCCTGACCGGCGCGCCTGCCCCCGTCGGCGGGAGGTGTCAGACAGGCACCGCATATGCTGCGACGGTGACGATCGCACCGGCGCCGATCGTGAGCCGGCCGAGCCCGGCTCACGAGGTCGAGAAGGGCTCGCGGCTCTCGAACCTGCTGCGGACCACCGACCACAAGACCATCGGCCTCATGTACCTGGCCACCTCGTTCGCATGGTTCATGCTCGGCGGGCTGATGGCCCTGCTGATGCGTGGCGAGCTGGCCCGGCCGGGGCTGCAGTACCTCTCGCCCGAGCAGTACAACCAGCTGCTCACCATGCACGGCACGGTGATGCTGCTGTTCTTCGCGACGCCGCTGTTCTTCGCGTTCGCGAACCTGATCATGCCGCTGCAGATCGGTGCTCCCGACGTCGCGTTCCCGCGGCTGAACTCCTTCTCCTACTGGCTGTTCCTGTTCGGCAGCACCATCGCCGTCTCGGGCTTCCTGACCCCGGGTGGGGCGGCCGACTTCGGCTGGTTCGCCTACACGCCGCTGTCCGACGTCACCAACAGCCCCGGCGCCGGGGCCGACCTGTGGATCGCCGGCCTGGCCGTCTCCGGCCTGGGCACGATCCTCGGTGGCGTCAACTTCATCGCGACCATCGTCTGCCTGCGCGCGCCGGGCATGACGCTGTTCCGGATGCCGATCTTCACCTGGAACGCGCTGGTCACCAGTGTGCTGATCCTGCTGGCCTTCCCGATCCTCACCGCGGCGCTGTTCGCCCTGCTGGCCGACCGGCAGCTGGGTGCGCTGGTGTACTCCGAGGAGAACGGGGGGCCGATGCTGTGGCAGCACCTGTTCTGGTTCTTCGGCCACCCCGAGGTCTACATCATCGCGCTGCCGTTCTTCGGCATCGTCACCGAGATCATCCCGGTGTTCAGTCGCAAGCCGCTGTTCGGCTACAAGGGCATGGTCTTCGCCACGCTGGCCATCGGTGGCCTGTCGCTGACGGTCTGGGCGCACCACATGTACGCCACCGGCGCGGTGCTGCTGCCCTTCTTCGCCTTCCTGACCTACCTGATCGCCGTGCCGACCGGCATCAAGTTCTTCAACTGGATCGGCACCATGTGGCGGGGGCAGCTGACCTTCGAGTCGCCGATGCTGTTCTCGATCGGCTTCATGGTCACCTTCCTGCTCGGTGGCCTGACCGGCGTCCTGCTGGCGTCCCCGCCGCTGGACTGGCACGTGTCCGACAGCTACTTCGTCGTGGCGCACTTCCACTACGTCGTCTTCGGCACCGTCGTGTTCGCCGCGTACGCCGGGATCTACTTCTGGTTCCCGAAGATGTGCGGCCGCATGATGGACGAGCGGCTGGGCAAGCTGCACTTCTGGCTGACCTTCATCGGCTTCCACGGCACGTTCCTGGTCCAGCACTGGCTGGGCAACGAGGGCATGCCGCGCCGGTACGCGAACTACCTGCCCACCGACGGGTTCACCACGCTGAACACGGTCTCGACGATCTTCTCGTTCGTGCTCGGCGCCTCGACGATCCCGTTCCTCTACAACGTCTACAAGTCCTGGCGGTTCGGGGCGCTGGCGCTGCGCGACGACCCCTGGGGCCACGGCAACTCGCTGGAGTGGGCGACCTCCTCGCCCCCGCCGCGGCACAACTTCCTGGAGATCCCGAAGATCCGCTCCGAGCGGCCGGCGTTCGAGGCGCACTACCCGCACCTCATCGACCGCCTGGAGCGGGAGAAGCACGTCGGCGGCCGGCACAAGCCCTACGCCGGCGTCAGCGAGATCGGGCTCACCAGCGGCGAGCGCCAGGGCTCGCGCGACCCCGACCCGACCTGATGGCGGGCCCCCTGCAGGGGGGTCGGTCCAGCTCGTTCCCAGCGACACCCCGTCGGCCCGGCCGGCGGGGTGTCGCCGCGTGTGCGGCACGATGAGGCCGTGCCGCTCGAGCCCGCGCCCCGCACGCCGCCGGACCCCTGCCCGGAGACGCCCCGGGCCCTGCTGACCGTCACCGGCGTGGACCGGCCCGGCGTGACCGCGCGGCTGTTCTCGGCGCTGGCCGAGGCCGGGGACGGGCGGCGGGCCATCGAGGTGGTCGACGTGGAGCAGGTCGTCGTCCACGGCCAGCTGGTCCTCGGCGTGGAGGTCACCGCGGTGCGGCTGGACGGCGGGCCGCCGGTCGACGAGAGCGCCTTCCTGTCCCGCCTGGCGCGACTGGCTGCGGAGGTCGCCGACGCCACCGGCATGCAGGTGCAGGTCGACTCGGTCGGCGAGGAGAAGCGGCCGAGCGGGCGCGCGCACCACGTCATCGTGCTGGGCCGCCCGGTGCCTCCCGCCGCGGTGGCCGGGGCCGCCTCGGCCGTGGCGGGCATCGGCGGCAACATCGACGCCATCCGCCGGCTGTCGGACTACCCGGTCCTGAGCTTCGAGCTGACCGTCTCCGGCGCCGAGGCCACCGAGCTGCGCACCGCGCTGGCCTCCGTCGCGGCCCGCACGGGGGCCGACATCGCCGTCGAGCAGGTGGGCCTGACCCGGCGCAGCAAGCGCCTCATCGTCCTGGACGTCGACTCCACGCTGGTCCGCGGTGAGGTGATCGACGAGCTGGCCGCCCGCGCCGGCCGCGCCGCCGAGGTCGCGCGGATCACCGCCGCGGCCATGAACGGCGAGCTGGACTTCGCCGAGTCCCTCCGCGCCCGCGTCGCCGCCCTCGCCGGACTGCCCGTCGAGGTGCTCGACGAGGTGCGCGCGGCCCTGGTGCTCACGCCGGGGGCGCGCACGCTGATCCGGACGCTCAAGCGGCTGGGTTTCCGCTGCGGCATCGTCAGCGGCGGCTTCACCCAGATCACCGACCCGCTGGCCGAGGAGCTGGGCCTGGACTTCGCGGCGGCCAACACCCTCGAGGTGGCCGACGGCAAGCTCACCGGCGGGCTGGTGGGGGAGATCGTCGACCGCGCCGGCAAGGCGCGGGCGCTGGCCCGGTTCGCCGACGAGTACGGCATCCCGCTGGACCAGACGGTGGCCGTCGGCGACGGCGCCAACGACCTCGACATGCTCAACGCCGCAGGGCTGGGCATCGCCTTCAACGCCAAGCCCTACGTCCGCGAGCAGGCGCACACCGCGCTCAACCAGCCCTACCTCGACGCCGTCCTGCAGGTCCTCGGCTTCACCCGCGACGAGGTCCTCGACGCGACGTGACGGTCGGCTCCTGCGGGGTTCCCCCCGCTCCTGCGGTGGTGCAGCGCCTCAGGAGCGGACGGAACACCGCGGGAGGCCTTCCCTCAGCCGGGCCGGTGGACGGCGCCCTCGAGTTCCACCCCCGCCGTCCGCAGTTGCTCCAGTGCGGCCTCGACGGTGGCGTCGCTGACGCCGGCGGTGAGGGGGAGCAGCACCCGGGTGGCGAAGCCCTCGCGGACGGCGTCGAGCGCGGTGGCGCGGACGCAGTGGTCGGTGGCGATGCCGACGACGTCCACCGCGTCCACCCCGTGCCCGCGCAGCCACTCGGCCAGCGGCACGCCCTCGGAGCTGCCCTCGAACCCGGAGTAGGCGGCGGAGTGGTGGCCCTTGTCGAAGACCGCCTCGATCGGGTCCCGGTCCAGCCGCGGGTGCAGCTCCACCCCGTCGGTGCCGGCCACGCAGTGCGCCGGCCAGGTCTCGACGAAGTCCGGCTCCTCGTGGAAGTGGTCCCCGGGGTCGATGTGGTGGTCCCGGGTGGCGACGACGTGGGCGTAGTCGCCGGCGTGCGCCCGGACGTGCGCGCTGATCGCGTCGGCGACCGCCGAGCCACCGGCGACGGCGAGGCTGCCGCCCTCGCAGAAGTCGTTCTGCACGTCGACCACGACGAGTGCGCGGGTCATCGCGGACCTCCTCAGGCCGTCACGGTCTCGATGGCGCAGTCCCCGCGGGAGAGCGCCCACGCCTCGGCCGGCAGCGCCGCGCGCGCCCGCTCGTGGTGGGCCCGCGCCTCGGCCAGCGCCTCGCTCGGTGTGGCGGGGTTCAGCACCGCGCCGCCCTTCACCAGCGGGCCGACGAGGTCGCGGTCGCCGTCCTGCGGGGCGACCGGCGCGCTGCTGATGACCTCCGCCGTCGCCGTCCCGGAGGCGTCGTGCCGGCGGACGGCGTGCTTGCGGCCGCCGACGGAGTTCTTGCCCTCCGACCTCTTGGCGACCGGGACCCCGTCGCGCTCCACCAGCTTGTAGACCATCCCGGCCGTGGGGGCACCCGAGCCGGTGACCAGGGAGGTGCCCACGCCGTACCCGTCGACCGGCGCGGCCATGAGCCCGGAGATGGCGAACTCGTCGAGGTCGCTGGTGACGATGATCCGGGTCGAGGTCGCGCCGAGGGAGTCGAGCAGCTCACGGGCGTGCGTGGCCAGCGTGGGCAGGTCGCCGGAGTCCAGCCGGATCGCGCCGAGCCCGGGGCCCGCGACCTCGACCGCCGTCCGGATGCCCTGGTCCACGTCGTAGGTGTCGACCAGCAGCGTCGTCCCGACGCCGAGGGCGGCCACCTGGGCGCGGAAGGCCGAGGCCTCGTCGTCGTGCAGCAGCGTGAACGCGTGCGCGCTGGTGCCGGTCGTGGGGATGCCGTAACGCCGGCCGGCCTCGAGGTTGGACGTCGAGGCGAAGCCGACCAGGTGGGCCGCGCGCGCGGCGGCGACGGCGGCCTCCTCGTGCGTGCGGCGCGAGCCCATCTCGATGCATGGCCGCTCGCAGGCGGCGGCCACCATGCGGGCGGCGGCCGAGGCGATCGCGCTGTCGTGGTTGAGGATCGACAGGATCAGCGTCTCGAGCAGCACCCCCTCGGCGAACGACGCCCGGACGGTGAGCACGGGGGAGCCGGGGAAGAACAGCTCGCCCTCGGTGTACCCGTCGACGTCGCCGCTGAAGGTGAAGTCGGCCAGCCAGTCCAGCAGCCGCGCGTCGGTGAGGCCCTGCTGGCGCAGCGACGCGAGGTCCTCGTCGGAGAAGCGGAACCCGGGGAGCTGCTCGAGCAGCCGCCCGGTGCCGGCCACCACCCCGTAGCGGCGCCCGTGCGGCAGACGGCGGGCGAACACCTCGAAGACGCAGTCGCGGTCGGCGGTGCCGTCGGCGAGCGCGGCGGCGACCATCGTCAACTCGTACCGGTCGGTGAGCAGGGCTGGACCCGTCGACATGGCCCCGGAGCCTAGGCGGCTGCGGCGGTGGCGACCCGTCGAGCTCCGGCGTCCTAAGGTGAGGGGGTGGCCGGACCGCTCGCGCCGACACGGACGCCCGAAGAGACCGTCGAGGAGCACGGTGACCTCGACCGACCGTGGGTGACCGTCGTCTGGAACGACCCGGTCAACCTCATGAGCTACGTGACCTACGTGCTGCAGGAGCTGTTCGGCTACGACGAGCCGACGGCGACGACGCTCATGCTGCAGGTGCACCACGAGGGCAAGGCGATCGTCAGCTCCGGCCCGCGCGAGCGCATGGAGCACGACACCAGCCGGCTGCACGCCTACGGGCTGTGGGCCAGCTTCCAGCGCGACTCGTGAGGGCGCTCGCGTGAGGCCGTTCCGCCGCAAGGGGGACGACGTGGTGGCCCGGCTCGAACCGGCCGAGGCCCACATCGTCGCGCTGCTGCTCGACCAGCTCGAGCAGCTGCTCACCGTCGATGCCGAGGACGTCAGCGGGGACCCGGTGATCGCCCGGCTCCTGCCCGAGGGACACCGCGGGGACCAGGAGCTGGCCGCCGACTACCGGGAGATGACCGAGTCGGCGCTGCGCGCGGGGAAGGCCGACGACCTCGCCATGGTCCGGGCCACCCTGCCGCCCGACGGCGGGGCCGTGCGGCTCGACGCCGACCAGGCGGCGGCGTGGCTGCGGACCAGCAACGACCTGCGCCTGGCCCTGGGCACCCGGCTGGGCGTGACCGAGGACACCGAGCCGCCGGAGGACCTCGGCGGTGAGGAGGGCCAGCAGCTGGCCGTCTACTACTGGCTCACCGGCCTGCAGGGGTCGCTCGTCGACGCACTCGTCGCCGGTCGCGCCGGCCGAAGGTGAGCAGGACCAGCGCCACGAGGAGCGCGTCCAACACGAACAGGACGTAGACCATCCCGTGCAGCTCCACGCCGCGGACCACCGCTCCGATGGTGGAGACCAGCAGCACCGCCGAGAGGGCGAAGACCAGCAGCACCACCAGCGAGCGCACGGTGACCAGCAGGACCAGGGAGGCCCGGTCGGCCCCGACGTCGCTGCTGTAGTGACCGCTGCGGCGGCGCAGCCCGCCGATCCCGAGCATCAGGGCCGGCGGCGCCATCAGCAGGACGCCGACGGCGATGAGCAGCGAGAGGACCACGAGAGGGCACCGTATCGGGCGGCCCGTCCGGGCAGCGCCCCGAGCCTGGTGACGTACTGGAACGGCCCCCTGCGGGGCCCGCCGCGGGCCCGCGAGCGGTTGGGGGCAGGGGGTCCTCGTAGACTGGGGTCGTGCTGCGCATCGACCGCGCGACCTACGACGCCATCGTGGCCCACGCCCGGGAGGACCACCCGGACGAGGCCTGTGGTGTCGTCGCCGGCCCCGAGGGCAGCGACCGGCCCGAGCGCTTCATCCCGATGCTCAACGCCGCGCGGTCGCCCACGTTCTACGAGTTCGACTCCGCCGACCTGCTCGCGCTCTACCGGGAGATGGACGACCGGGACGAGGAGCCGGTGGTGGTCTACCACTCGCACACCGCCACCGAGGCGTACCCGTCCCGCACCGACATCAGCTACGCGTCCGAGCCGAACGCGCACTACGTGCTGGTCTCCACGCGGCACCACGGCGCGCAGACCGGGCTGGCCGGTGACGAGGTGGAGTTCCGCAGCTTCCGCATCGTCGACGGCGAGGTCACCGAGGAGGACGTCGAGGTCGTCGAGTCCTACCTGTTCGGCCACTCGCCGACCACCGTCGTCTACGACTGAGAGAACACCCGTCCCCCCACGCCTCGCACGCTCGGCGCGGGACCCTGGACGGGGCCGGGCCGTGGGGACCGCCCCCAGGAATGCCCGGCGGTGACCGGGCGTTGCCCGTCCAGACGCACGGCTCGCTGCCGGTCAGCGGGCCCGCCACCCCCACACACCGAGGAGATCAGCACGCCATGGCCATCGAGGTCCGGATCCCGACCATCCTGCGCACCCACACGGGCGGCAACAAGACCGTCGAGGGCAACGGGGACACCCTGGCCGCTCTCGTCGACGACCTCGACGCCAGGCACCCGGGTCTGAAGAACCGCCTCGTCACCGAGGAGGGCAAGCTGCACCGGTTCGTCAACGTCTACGTCAACGACGAGGACGTCCGCTTCACCGGCGCGCTCGACACCCAGGTCAAGGACGGCGACTCGGTGACGATCCTCCCGGCGGTCGCGGGCGGCTGCTGAGCGCTCCGCTCGGCCCCCGCCCACCCGCCTCCCGGAAGAGCACTCCCATGGCCCGCTTCGCCTCCCTCGTCGACTCGCTCGGCAACACCCCCCTCGTGGGGCTGCCGAACCTGTCGCCGTCCCCTGACGTCCGGCTGTGGGCCAAGCTCGAGGACCACAACCCCACCGGGTCGATCAAGGACCGCGCGGCCATCTCGATGATCGAGGCGGCCGAGAAGGAGGGGAAGCTCAAGCCGGGCGACACCATCCTGGAGCCCACCAGCGGGAACACCGGGATCTCGCTGGCGATGGTGGCCCGGCAGCGCGGCTACCGGCTCATCTGCGTGATGCCGGAGAACACCTCCATCGAGCGGCGGCAGCTGCTGGAGATGTACGGCGCGCAGATCATCAGCTCGCCGGCGGCCGGCGGGTCCAACCAGGCCGTCGCCGTCGCCAAGGGGCTGGCCGCCGAGCACGACGACTGGGTGATGCTCTACCAGTACGGCAACCCGGCCAACGCCGAGGCGCACTACACCGGCACCGGCCCCGAGATCCTCGCCGACCTGCCCTCCATCACCCACTTCGTCGCGGGCCTGGGCACCACCGGCACGCTGATGGGGGTCTCCCGCTTCCTGCGGGAGAGGAAGCCCGAGGTGCGGGTCATCGCCGCCGAGCCGCGCTACGGCGAGCTGGTGTACGGGCTGCGCAACATCGACGAGGGGTTCGTCCCCGAGCTCTACGACCCGGCGCTGCTGGACTCCCGGTTCAGCGTCGGGCCGCAGGACGCCGTCCGCCGGACCCGTCAGCTGGTCGAGCAGGAGGGCATCTTCGCCGGGATCTCCACCGGCGCGATCCTGCACGCGGCGCTGGGCATCGCCGACAAGGAGGTGGCGGCCGGGCGCAAGGCCGACATCGTCTTCATCGTCTGCGACGGCGGCTGGAAGTACCTCTCGACCGGCGCCTACGCCGGCACCCTCGAGGAGGCGACCTCCGCGCTGGAGGGCCAGCTGTGGGCCTGAGCCGGGGCCTGCTCTGCCGCTGAGCCGGGTCCTGCTCTGCGCCCGAGCCGGGGCCTGCTCTGCCGCTGAGCCGGGGCCTGCTCTGCCGCTGAGCCGGGTCCTGCTCCGGGCGTGAGCCGCGTCTCGCGGCGGCGCCCGCTAGCCTCACCTGCGTGTTGAGGGCGGCTGCGTGAGGCTCACGATCGTCGGCTGCTCGGGCAGCGGGCCCGGGCCGGAGTCCCCCGCGTCGTGCTACCTCGTCGAGCACGACGGCTTCCGGCTGCTCCTCGACCTGGGGAACGGGTCCTTCGGCGCGCTGCAGGCCCTGGCCGACCCGGCCACCGTCGACGCGGTGTTCCTCTCCCACCTGCACGCCGACCACTGCCTCGACGTGGCCCCCTTCGTCGTCTGGCACCGCTACTCGGGCCGGTCCTCCCGGCAGCTGGTGCCGATGTACGCCCCGGTCGGTGCCGAGCGCCGGCTGGCGCTGGCCTACGACTCGGACGGCGAGGGCCTCACCGACGTCTTCGACTTCGTGCCGGTCGGCGCAGGAGACCTGGAGCTGGGGCCGTTCGAGGCGGCGCTCGCCCGTACCGCGCACCCGGTGGAGTGCTACGCGATCCGGCTCACCGCCGGCGGCCGGTCGCTGGTCTACACCGGGGACACCGGTGCCAGCACGGCCGTCGTCGACCTCGCCCGCGGTGCCGACGTCCTGCTGGCCGAGGCCGCCCACCCCGACGTCCCGGACCTCCCGCCGGCGCTGCACCTCACCGGCCGGGAGGCGGGAGAGCACGCCGCCGCCGCGGGGGTGGGCCGGCTGCTGCTGACGCACGTCCCCGCGTGGGTCGACCGCGAGGCCCAGCTGGCCTCGGCGCGGGAGGTCTTCCCGGCCGCCGAGCTGGTGGTCCCGGGCGCCACCTACGACGTCTAGGGCGCCGCGGGCTGGCGGCTCCGACCAGGTGACCTGGTCGGAGCCGGTCCTCCCACGCGGCAGACGATGGGGAGACGGCCCGGTCCCGGTCGGGTCCCGCTTGCCCGCGTCGGCGACGGCGGGCACGGTGGGCCGGGTGGTGGACGACGAACGGGACGGCGTGCGGCTGACCAGCCTGGACGCACCGCTGGGCGACGGGCTGGAGGTCACCAAGGGCGACCTCGTCGACCACCTCGACGCGTTCGCCGACCGCCTGGTGCCGCAGCTGGCCGGGCGGCCGCTGTCGGTGAAGCGGGTGCGCCCGGGCCAGGAACCCTTCATGCAGCGCAACGTGGCCAAGGGTGCTCCGGAGTGGGTGCGGACGGTCGCCGTCTGGTCCGCCGGCGCGCACCGCGAGGTGCACCAGGTGCTGTGCGACGACCGGCGGACGCTGCTGTGGCTGGCCAACCAGCGGGCGGTGGAGTTCCACGTGCCCTTCATCCGGGCCGACGACGTCGAGCCGACCGGCATCGTCCTCGACCTCGACCCGCCCGAGGGCGCGGGGTTCGACGTCGTGGTGCGCGCCGCCGAGCTGGTGCGCCGGGCCCTGGCCGACTCGGGGCTGGCCGGCGCGGTCAAGACCAGCGGCTCGAAGGGCGTGCACGTCGTCGTCCCGGTGCGGGGCGCTCGGGCGGACGACGCCGCCGCGGCGACCCGGGCGCTGGCGGTGCGTGCCGAGCGGCTCGACCCCGGGCTGGCGACCACCGCCTACATCAAGGCCGACCGCCACGACCGGGTCTTCCTGGACTCGACGCGGTCCTACTCGTCGACGATCGTGGCGGCCTACAGCCCGCGCATCCGACCCGGCCTGCCGGTGTCGGCCCCGGTCGCGTGGGAGGACCTGCCGTCGGTCGGTCCCGGCGACTTCACCGTGCGGACGGTCGCGGAGCGGCTGGGGGACGGCGACCGGTGGGCCGAGCTGCTGCCCGAGCCGCAGGAGCTCCCGGCCGACCTGGTGGCCGAGGGGCACACCATCCCGGTCGCCCGCGTGCAGGCCATGCACGAGGGCCGGCGGCGGGCGCGGGCCCGTCGCGCGGAGGACGGGGACTGACGGTTCCGCGGTCCCTCCACAGTCGGGCCGCCGTCCACAGCCGGACCCGCCGCGGCCCGCAGGGACACCGGCCGGCGTCGCACGCTGCCGGCATGACGATCGATCCGCAGACCACCGCCTGGCTCGACCAGGAGGACGCCCACCTCGCCGCGTTCATCCGGAGCCGCCGCTGGGCGGTCCAGTACGTCGGCGCGGGGGAGGAGCCCGACGAGCCCTCCTTCGGCTACACCATCGGCCTGTTCGGGCTCGGTCACCCCGAGCTGGTGGTGGTGGGCCTAGGCCCGGACGACACGCACGGCCTGCTCGACGAGGTCGCCGGGCTGGTGGCCGGGGGGCGTGACCTCGTCCCCGGCGAGTTCGTGTCCGGCGCGGGCCGGGCGGGGCAGCTGTACGCCGAGGTGTGCCCCAACCCCGGCGAGGTGCTGTTCTCCGCCAACCGCTTCTACCGGCGTCCGCCGGCGCACTCCGTCCCGGCCTACCAGCTCACCTGGCCGCACCGGGACGGCACGTTCCCGTGGGAGCCCGGGCACCCCTGCGGTGCCGCCTGCCAGCCCCGGCCCGGCAGGTGGCGGGCGTGAGCGGGTCCGCCCCGACCGGCGCTGGTCGCGCCGGGCGCGGCTCAGGCCAGGCCGAGGTCGCGGCGCAGCTTGGCCACGTGCCCGGTGGCCTTGACGTTGTAGGCGGCCTTCTCGATGCGGCCCTCGGCGTCGACGACGAAGGTCGAGCGGATCACGCCGATGACCTCCTTGCCGTAGAGCTTGCGCGGCCCGTACGCGCCATAGGCCTTGAGCACCTGCTTGTCCACGTCGGAGACCAGGGTGATGCCCAGGCTCTCCTTCTCGCGGAAGCGCAGCAGCTTGTCCGCGGGGTCCGGCGAGATGCCGATGATGTCCAGCCCGGCCTCGGCCAGCTCCCCGGCGGCGGCGGTGAAGTCGACCGCCTGGGTGGTGCAGCCCGGGGTCAGCGCGGCGGGGTAGCAGTAGACGATCACCCGGCGTCCCCGGTGGTCGGCCAGGGACACCGGGTTGCCGTCGGCGTCGGGCAGCGTGAACTCCGGCGCCGGGTCCCCGGGGGCCAGGCGGACGGGCGCAACGTCGGTGTCGGTCACCCCGTCATCCTGCCCTGTGTGGCCGACGCGTCTCCACGGGGAAGTCCCGGGGCGCACCGGGCTGCGGGACCGTCGGCGGGTCGTCGCCGCAGGTCGGCGCGGCGTGCCGGGGACGTGCCGCGCGTTCCGTCGTCGTCTAGAGTGCCCGCCCGGTGGGGCGCTCGTGGGCGACCACGCCCGGCGCCCCGGTCCCCGCAGCCTCTGGAGGAGATCCGACATGACCCGGTTCGTGCTGGTGCACGGGGCGTTCGGCGGCGCCTGGTGCTGGGAGCCGGTGGCCGCCGAGCTGCGGCAGCGCGGGCACGAGGTGGTGGCGGTCGACCTGCCCGGGTCCGGCGCCGACCGCACGCCCGTGGAGCAGGTGACCCTCGACGCCTACGCCGAGCGGGTGTGCGAGGCGCTGACGGCGGCACCGGAGCCGGCCGTGCTGGTGGGGCACAGCATGGGCGGGGTGGTCATCACCCAGGCGGCGTCCCGGTGCCCGCAGCAGGTCGGCCGGCTGGTGTACGTGGCCGCGTTCCTGCCGCGGGACGGGGAGAGCCTCAAGGGGCTCACCGAGCTGCCCGAGGGCGCCGGGGACGGCGTGCAGAGCAACATGACCGTGCACGGCGAGCCGCCCGTCGCCGAGATGTCCCGGGACGCGGCCCGCGAGGTCTTCTACGGGCACTGCACCGACGAGCAGGCGGGCTGGGCGCTGCAGCACCTCGGCCCCCAGCCGGTGCTCCCGTTCGTCACCCCGGTGACGCTCGACCCGGTCGCGGCCGACATCCCACGGCGGTACGTCCTCTGCACCGCCGACCGGGCCATCCCGCCGGCCCTGCAGCGCCGGATGGTCGCGGCCAGCCCCTGCGCGGAGGTCCTCGAGCTCGACGTCGACCACTCGCCCTGGCTGTCGGCGACCACGCCGCTGGTCGACTTCCTGGAGGCCTGAACCGGGGCTCCCTGGACCCGGGCCGGAGGGGCGCCAGACGGGGCCGGGGTCCGGTCACAGGGACCGGTTCCGGCCGCCGGCACGGTCAGCCGGCGAGGAACGACAGCCGCACGTGTCGCTGCGGGTTGTCGCTGTTGGTGTCGACCAGGCAGATCCGCTGCCAGGTGCCCAGCTGCATCCGGCCTTCCAGCACCGGCACGCTGGCGTGCGGCGGGACGAACGCGGGCAGCACGTGGTCGCGGCCGTGGCCGGGGCTGCCGTGCCGGTGCCGCCAGCGGTCGTCGCGGGGGAGCAGCTCGTCGAGCTGGGCGAGCAGGTCCTGCTCGCTGCCGGAGCCGGTCTCGATGATCGCCACCCCCGCCGTCGCGTGCGGCACGAACACGTGCAGCAGGCCGTCGGCCTCGGTCCGCACGAACTCGGTGCACTCGTCGGTGAGGTCGACGACGGCCGGCATCCCGCCGGTACGGACCGCTCGCAGCTCCGATCGCATGCCGGTGATCCTGCCGGGCCGGGGGAGCGCCCGCCCGCGGCGCACTACTGTCGGAGCACGTGACGGCGACACCGGGGAAGACCCGACCCGACGGCCGGGCGGCCGACCAGCTCCGCCCCGTGACGATCACCCGCAACTGGCTCGACCACGCCGAGGGCTCGGTCCTCGTCGAGTTCGGGCGCACCCGGGTGCTGTGCGCGGCGAGCGTGACCGAGGGGGTCCCGCGCTGGCGCAAGGGGTCGGGCCTGGGCTGGGTCACCGCGGAGTACTCGATGCTGCCGCGCGCCACCCACACCCGCAGCGACCGGGAGTCGGTGAAGGGGCGCATCGGCGGCCGCACCCACGAGATCAGCCGGCTGGTCGGGCGCTCGCTGCGGGCCTCGATCGACCTCGCCGCCCTGGGGGAGAACAGCATCGCGATCGACTGCGACGTCCTGCAGGCCGACGGCGGCACACGGACCGCGGCGATCACCGGCGCCTACGTGGCGCTGGCCGACGCCGTCTCGTGGCTGGCCGACCGCAGGAAGCTGGCGAAGAAGGACGCCATCGTGCAGTCGGTGGCCGCGGTCAGCGTCGGCGTCATCGACGGGCAGCCGCGGCTGGACCTCGCCTACGAGGAGGACGTCCGGGCCGGCACCGACATGAACGTGGTCTGCACCGCGGACGGGAGCTTCGTCGAGGTGCAGGGGACCGCCGAGAACGGCGTCTTCGACCGGGCGGCCCTCGACGCGCTGCTCGACCTCGCCGTCGCCGGCTGCGCCGAGCTGACCCGCATCCAGACCGCGGCGCTGCAGGGCGCCACCCGATGAGCACCCGGCTGCTGCTGGCCACCCGGAACCCGGGCAAGCTCGCCGAGCTGCAGCGGCTGCTGGAGACCGCCGTCCCCGGGGTGACCGTGGTCGGCCTACGCGACGTCGAGGACTACCCGGAGGCGCCCGAGACCGGTGCCACCTTCGCCGAGAACGCGCTGCTCAAGGCGCGAGAGGCGGTGCGTTACACCGGGCTGCCGGCGGTGGCCGACGACTCGGGCCTGACCGTCGACGCGCTCAACGGGATGCCGGGGGTGCTCAGCGCGCGCTGGTCGGGGCGGCACGGGGACGACGGGGCCAACACCGCGCTGCTGCTCGGCCAGCTGGCCGACGTGCCCGACGAGCGACGGGGCGCGGCGTTCGTCTGCGCCGCGGCCGTGGCGACCCCCGAGGGGGCCGAGCGGGTGCTGGAGCGGGCCTGGCGGGGGCGGGTCATCCGGGAGGGGCGCGGCACCAACGGCTTCGGCTACGACCCGGTGTTCGTCCCCGAGGGGCTCGACCTCACCGCGGCCGAGCTGGCCCCGCAGGAGAAGGACGCCCGCAGTCACCGAGGCCAGGCCTTCGCGGCACTGGTCCCGCTGGTCGCCGAGCTCCTCGGGCGCGCCTGAGCCGCCCCCTCCGGTCGTCGCTCACCGGGGAACCACCCACTCGACGGGCCACACCGTGGAGGACGCGGTCGGACGGGTGCGGATCAGCGCTCGGTCGGCGAGAAGCCCAGCCAGTCGAGCAGGTCGCCGTCCACCTCCGGGTCCCAGGCGCCGGGGTCGTCCGGGCTGAGCACCGTCCGGGCGCGCTCGAGCAGGCCGGTGGATCGGCCGGCGACGCGGCGGCGCGCGGACCGGGGGAGGGGCAGGCGGAGGGACTCGGGGCGCAGGAGGGTCACGCAGCGGACGTCGGCACGAGTCCGGCGGCCCCTGAGCCCCGGACCCGACCGGAGGACCCGATCGGGGGACAGGCGTCGCCCGGGCGGGATCCCCCGGAAGGCTAGCTGCGGCGGTTGACCACCACGAAGCTCGCGGCCCCGACCCCGACCTGGGCCGCCAGCAGCAGGGCGAGCACCACCTCCACGGCGGCCCCGAACCCGATCGCGATCGCCGCGGCGCCGGTGAGGGGCAGTGCGAGCAGACCGAGCACGGCCAGCGCGCGGGTGAGCACGGCGTCGTCGCGCTCGTCGCCGGTCCGGGTCCATGCCCGCTCCAGGGTCGTCGCCCGCCGCCTGGACACCCGCCACGCCATGACGGCCACGCCGACCAGCGCGACGGCGGCACCGCTCAGGAAGCCCTCACCCATGTTGCCCGGGCCGTGCTCGCGCAGCAGCAGCCCGGTGGCGGTCACCAGCGCCAGGACCGTGAGCCCGACGCCGAGCACGAGGGCCGTCTGCTTGCCGGTGTGCTGGTCAGTCGACATGGAAGATCTCCTCGACGGCGCGGTGGAAGTGGCGGGCGATGGCGATCGCCAGCGGGAGGGAGGGGTCGTAGCGGCCGGTCTCGATGGAGTTGACCGTCTGGCGGGAGACCTCCAGCGCCTCGGCCAGCTCCCGTTGGGAGAGCCCGGCGGCCAGCCGCAGCGCCCGGACGTCGTTCCGCACCGACCCCTCAGTTCGTCAAGCACCCTTGTCACGACAAGCGTGCTTGACACGGAGCGGCGTGTCAAGGGCCCTTGTCATCCGAGGCTGCTCGTGACGTCGGCCGGGATCCACCGCGTCGGCCGGTGAGCAGGGGCAGGCGTGGATGTGCGGGAGGGGGGAGTCGAACCCCCACGCCCGAAGGCACCAGATCCTAAGTCTGGCGTGGCTGCCGTTACACCACTCCCGCGTGGGCTGCCGAGTCTAGAGGCGCCGGCCGGAGGACCTCCGGGTCCCGGAGGGCGCGGCCCGCAGCCCCCGCGCTCCCGGGTCGCCCGTGCGGGTGTCCGTGTCGAGGGGAACGCGCTGGTTCGGACGACGTCTGGCAGGCTGTCGCCGTGCCTCGCGACCCTCGACAGATCCAGCTGGAGATCGACGCCGCCCGTGAGTCGCTCGCGGCCACCCTGGACCAGCTGGTCGCCCGGAGCAGCCCGCAGCGCCTGAAGGCCAAGGGGCAGGCCGCCGTCCAGTCCTTCCTGCAGACGCCGGCGGGCATGGCCACGGTGGGCGCGCTCGGCCTGCTCATGACCCTGGTCGTCGTCCAGAAGGTGCGGCACCGCAACGACTGACGTGCCCCGCCCGCGCCCCCACCCCGTGGGTCCGGGCCAGGAGTCGGTCTGGAGCTACCCCCGCCCGCCCTCGGCCGAGGTGACCGGGCGGCGGGTCGTCGTGGAGCTCGGCGGCCGGGTGCTGGCCGCCAGCGACCGCGCGGTGCGGGTGTGCGAGACCAGCCACCCGCCGGTCTACTACGTCCCGCGCGCGGACGTCGCCGACGGCGTCCTGCTCCCCGGGGCCGGAGCCTCGTGGTGCGAGTGGAAGGGCGCGGCCACCTACTGGGACGCCGTCGTCGACGGCCGCCGGGTGGCGGCCGTCGGCTGGTCGTACGAGGACCCCACCCCGCGGTACGCGCTCCTGCGCGGGGCCGTCGCCTTCTACCCGGGACGCGTCGACCGGGCCCTGGTCGACGGCGAGCTCGTCCGTCCCCAGCCCGGTGGCTTCTACGGCGGCTGGATCACCGCCGAGGTGGTCGGCCCCTTCAAGGGGGAGCCGGGCACACTCGGCTGGTGAGTCAGGACGCCGTCGGCCGCGCGTTCTCGATCAGCGGCAGGACGACCACCTCGAGCACGCGGTCGACGTAGTCGTCGTCCACGGGCTCGCCGGTGAGCAGCCAGCGCTGCACGATCAGCGCGCTCGTCGCCTCGGCGGTGACCGACTGTGCCAGGCCGGCGCGGACCTCGCCGCGGGCCTCCGCGCGGGCCCACATCTCCGCGTAGGCCTCCCGCCAGACGGCGAGCGGGCCGCTCCGGAATGCCTCGACCAGCGCCGGTTGGTACTGCATCGCGGGCAGCAGGGACCGGATGGCGGCCCCGGCGGGGCTCGCGATGGCCTCGGCCACCAGGTGCATCATCGCGCGGAGGTCGCCCGCGATGCTGCCGGTGTCCGGCGGGGCGGCGACGAACTGGTTGAGGTCGGAGATCGTGTCGACCACGAGGTCCTGCTTGGTCCGCCAGCGGCGGTAGATCGTGGCCTTCCCGACCCCGGCCTCCGAGGCGACGGCGTCCATCGTGAGCGCCCCGTACCCGACCTCGGCGAGCAGTCGCAGGATGGCCGCCCGGATCACCCCGTCCCGGCTCGGGTCACGGGGGCGGCCGCCACGGGTGGAGCGCGGCGGGTCAGTCATCTGGAGAGCGACCATGGGTTGACCTTAGACATTCAAGTTGATGACGACCGACAGGTGTGAAACGTGTGTGTTGTGTCTGGGGTTCCGTCCCGGGCGCCGGGGGCCAGCGCGCCTGTGCGTCGACCGCACCGCGCTCGGTCATCCTGCAGGGGTGGCGAGCACCCATCCCGGAGCCCGGCGCCGGGAGTACTGGCACGTCCCCGGTCACGCGAGCCGGGTCCTGCTGGGGACCGAGGACGCGCACCTGCTCGCCGAGGTGGCCCGCACCGCGCGCGGACTGGGGCTGTCGGTGTCCGCGGCGCCGGACCTCCTCGACCTCACCGACGAGGACGGTGAGCGCGGCATCGAGCGGCTGTTCCGCCGGCTCGCCCGGGAGCTGACCACCGCGGAGGCCGAGGGCGTGCGGGTGGTGACCGACCCGCCGGCCGAGCGGCCGGCGCTCACCGCCCGGCTGCTGACCGCGCCTCCCCTGGCGGTCGAACTGGCCCGCCGCGGGGTGACCGCGGACATCGGCCTGCTCGCCGAGGCCGAGCTGTGGTCGGCCTACCAGCCCATCGTCCGCCTGGGGGACCAGCGGGTGGTCGCCCACGAGGCGCTGCTGCGCGGCCTGGTCGACGGCCGGGAGGTCGGCGGCGGCGACCTGTTCTTCGTCGCGGAGTCCGCCGGCTGGCTGCCCCGGCTGGACCGCATCGGCCG
The DNA here is from genome assembly GCF_054050175.1 of Geodermatophilus sp. SYSU D00697. NCBI lineage: Bacteria > Bacillati > Actinomycetota > Actinomycetes > Geodermatophilales > Geodermatophilaceae > Geodermatophilus > Geodermatophilus sp. SYSU D00697. The sequence goes on along the minus strand of NZ_JBJGYV010000051.1, from coordinate 2,454 downwards.
CGAGACGGCGATCGCCGGTGCGGCGCCGTGGCTGGGGGACGCCGACCTGTTCGTCAACTCCCACCCGGCCTCGGTCCACCGGCCGGAGGTCTCGCTGGCCGGCACCGAGCAGGCGCTGGAGGACGCCGGCATCGACCCCGGGCGCCTGGTGGTCGAGGTCGGCGAGGTCTGGGCCGTCTCCGATCGCGGACACCTGTTCTCCGTGCTCGAGCACCACCGCTCGCGTGGCTGGCGGGTCGCCCTGGACGACGTCGCGGCCGGCTGGTCGAGCCGGGAGCTGCTGGCCGCCGTCCGGCCGGACGTGGTCAAGCTCGGCAAGGCGCTGGTCCAGGCCCTGCCCGACGACGGTGCCCGGACGATGGTGCGGTCGGTGGTGGACGTGGCCCACCGGCTCGGCGCGCTGGTCGTGGCCGAGGGGGTCGAGGACGAGCAGGTCGCCGAGGAGGTCGAACACCTCGGGGCCGACCTCGGGCAGGGCTGGCTGTTCGGCCGGCCGGTCACCCCACACTCGGCGTGAGGAGGGCCGGTCGCTCCGTGCGCCGCCGGGGCCACCCGGTGATCCTCGTGTGATCACGACGGCAGCGTGCGCGCGACGGCCCGCCCGCGCGCGGGCACGACGGCGCGTAACGAGGGGTCCGAAGGGCCCTGGCCCCCGGGCGCCGCGTCCGCGTGCCGTCGCTCCCGTCACACCACCGGAAGACGCCGCCGCCGGCGGTGCATGACGAGCGCGCCGGTCAGTGCAGGCCCCAGCCGGTCAGGGTGGGACGGCTGTGCTCGTGGCCGAGGACGCCGTAGGAGCCCGCCGGCAGCGCGAACAGCGCGCCGGCCGCCGGCTCCAGGCCGAGCCAGCGCGCGGTGAGGATCCGCAGGACGTGCCCGTGCGCGACCAGCATCACGTCGCCGTCACCCAGCAGTGGCCGGGCGCGGTCCAGCACCCGGTCCACCCGGACGCCGACGTCGGCCAGCGACTCCCCGGGGGTGTCCCCGGCGATCGTGCCGTCGACCCAGATCGACCACGTCCGGCCCAGCTCCTCGCTGATCGCCGCCGTCGTCCGGCCCTCGTAGCCGCCGTAGTCGAGCTCGACGAGGTCCTCGTCGGTGGCCGTCGGGGTGAGCCCGGCCAGCTCGGCGGTCCGCCGGGCCCGCAGCCGCGGGCTGACCCACACCGCGGAGAAGGTCCGGTCCCCGAAGGTGCCCGCCAGCCGGCGGGCCTGCTCCTCCCCCTCGGGCAGCAGGGGCAGGTCGGTCACGCTGGTGTGCTGGCCGCTGAGGCTCCACTCGGTCTGCCCGTGCCGGAGCACGACGATCTCGCCCATCGGGCCTCCTGACTGTCTGGCGGGTCACATCCTGGAAGAGCAACCCCCGCTGCGGCAGCTGTCGCGCACCGTGGCCCCGCGGCGTCCGCCGTGGGGTGTGCCGACTCCCCGGAGGGACCATGACCACGGTCGCGCCCGCTGACACCTTCGCCATCGGCGGAGACCTGACCGTCCACCGTCTCGGGTACGGCGCGATGCAGCTGCCCGGCCCGGGCGTCTGGGGTGAGGCGGCCGACCGCGCGGGCGCGCTGCGCGTCGTCCGCTCGGCCGTCGAGCAGGGCGTCGACTTCATCGACACCGCGGACTCCTACGGGCCCTTCGTCAGCGAGCAGGTCATCGCCGAGGCGCTGCACCCCTACCCGGAGGGGCTGGTCGTCGCGACCAAGGCCGGGCTGACCCGTCAGGGCCCCGGCATCTGGACGCCGGTCGGCCGCCCGGCCTACCTCAAGCAGCAGGTGGAGCTGTCCCTGCGGCACCTGCGGGTCGAGCGGATCGACCTCATCCAGCTGCACCGCATCGACCCGGAGGTGCCGCTCGCCGACCAGCTGGGCGCCTTCAAGGAGCTGCAGGACGAGGGCAAGGTCCGCCACATCGGCGTCTCGGAGGTCTCGGTGGCCGAGCTGGCGGCCGCCCGCGAGATCGTCGACGTGGTCACGGTGCAGAACCTCTACAACCTGACCAACCGGGGGTCCCGGGACGTCCTCGACTACGCCACCGAGCACGGGATCGGCTTCATCCCGTGGTTCCCCATCGCGACCGGGGACCTGGCCGCGCCCGACAGTCCGGTGGCCGACATCGCCCGCGAGCTCGACGCGACGCCGTCCCAGGTGGCGCTGGCCTGGCTGCTGCACAGCTCGCCGGTGGTCCTGCCCATCCCCGGCACCCGGTCCGTCGAGCACCTCACCGAGAACCTCGGCGCCGCCCGGCTGCGCCTCTCCGACGAGGACATGGCGCGCCTGGACGCGCTGGCCTGAACGCCGGGCCCGGCCCCGTCAGCGCCAGCGGCGCAGGCTGTCCAGCCGGAGACGGCGTCGGCGTGGCCGGTCCTCGGCCCGCCGCGCCGCCCGCACCGGGCGGGCGGTGACCGCGCGGCCGGCCGGGGCGGCCCCCGCGGGCGCCGGCGCGGGGGCCGGCGCCC
>NZ_JBJGYV010000050.1:0-21742 GCF_054050175.1 Geodermatophilus sp. SYSU D00697 | reverse complement strand
CCGCGGGGGGGGGGGGGGGGGGGCCCGGCGCCCCCCCCCCCCCCCCCCCGCCCCCCCCCCCCCCCCCCCCCCCCCCCCCCCCCCCCCCCCCCCCCCCCCCCCCCCCCCCCCCCCCCCCGGCCCGGCGTCCTCTCCCCTCCCCTCCCCTGATCCTCGAGGACCCGTCATGAGCACCCGCACCACCCCGTCCCGCACCGCACCGACGGGGATCGCATCCCACCGCTCCTGGTGGGGTGACCTCGGCGTCCGCACCAAGGTCCTGGCCGCCGTCGCCGCCCTCGCCGCTCTCGTGGTCGGCGTGGTGGGCCTCGGCGCCCTCGGGAGCGCGGCCAGCCGCACCCAGGAGATGTACGGGCGGAACGTCATCGGTACGCAGCTGGCGCAGGAGATCCGCTTCCAGTTCCTGAACAGCCGCTTCCAGTCGACCAACAGCACCTACTCCCCCAACGCCGAGTTGAAGCAGCAGTACCTGGCCGCGCGTGACGAGGCCCGTGCCGACCTGGCGGACGCCGGCGACCGGATGCGCACCGTGGTCGCGGCCGACGCGCAGGTCAGCGAGGCGCTCGAGAGCTCGCTCAGCGAGATCGAGGACTACATCCAGCTCGGCGACCAGCTGGACTCGCTGGCCGCGCAGGGCCGCATGGAGGAGTTCAACGCGCTGCGGCAGAACGAGGTCGTCCCGTTGAGTCAGGAGATCGTCCAGGACCTGCAGGCGCTCACCGACCTCCTGGCCGACACCGCGTCGGCGGAGGCCGTCGCGGCGACCGACGCCTACGAGAACACGCGGACGACGCTGCTCGCCGTGCTGGTCGTGGGCCTGGTGGCCGCGCTGGGCACCGGCTTCGTCATCGCCCGCTCGTTCGCGGGCGGCCTGCGGCGCATGCAGGACTCCGCCGAGGCCCTGGCCCGCGGTGACCTGACCCGGGCGACGGGCCTGCGCACCCGGGACGAGGTCGGCCGCGCCGGCGCGGCGCTGGACGAGGCCGTCGGCGCCATGCGTGAGGTGCTGGAGTCGGTGGCCGCGTCGGCGGACGCGGTGGCAGCGTCCTCGGAGGAGCTGAGCGCCTCGTCGGCGCAGATCTCGGCGTCGGCGGAGGAGACCTCGGCGCAGTCCGGTGTGGTGGCCTCGGCGGCGGAGGAGGTCAGCCGGAACGTGCAGACCGTGGCCGCCGGTGCCGAGCAGATGGGCGCCAGCATCCGGGAGATCGCGACCAACGCCGCGGAGGCCTCCGACGTGGCGGCGCGGGCGGTGACCGCGGCGGAGACGACCACGGCCACGGTGGCGAAGCTGGGGGAGTCCTCGGCCGAGATCGGCAACGTGGTCAAGGTGATCACCTCGATCGCCGAGCAGACCAACCTGCTGGCGCTGAACGCCACCATCGAGGCGGCCCGGGCCGGGGAGGCGGGCAAGGGTTTCGCGGTGGTGGCCAACGAGGTCAAGGAGCTGGCCCAGGAGACGGCCAAGGCCACCGAGGACATCGCCCGCCGGGTGGAGGCCATCCAGGGCGACACGACCGCGGCGGTGACCGCGATCGGGGAGATCTCCTCGATCGTCGCCCAGATCTCCGACCGGCAGACCACCATCGCCTCGGCGGTGGAGGAGCAGACCGCCACCACCAACGAGATGTCCCGGTCGGTGACCGAGGCCGCCGGCGGTGCCGGGGAGATCGCGCAGAACATCAGCGGGGTCTCCGAGGCCGCCGGGGCCACGACGCAGGCGCTCACCCAGACCCGGACGGCCGTGGACGAGCTCTCCCGGATGGCCGCCGACCTGCGCACCAGCGTCGCCCGCTTCACCTACTGACCCACGCACCCGCGGAGCGCCCGACCGGTCCACCGGTCGGGCGCTCCGTCGTTCCCGGGTGTCCGCGCGGCGCCGTCAGGAGGCGGTCGCGGACACCTCCCGGGCGCCGGCGCGAGGCTCCACCTCCGCACGCCACGCGCCGCGGCGGGCTCCCGGCGCCTTCTCGTCGACAATGGCGAAATGGCGTCGGACCGCTTCTGTCGACATGTGTCCGTGTTTCCCGGAACGGTGCCGCACACCGTTTCTCGGAGAGGTGTGACCACAAACTCCGGCATTCAGGACCAAGGTCCCTGAAATGTCTGTGGGTGCTGCCGAAAAGCAGAGAGCGGGTCGAGGAGAGACCCGATCCCCCCACCAGTCCAGGAGACGCCGCATGAGCACGACCGCCCCGCCCGCCGACCGCCGGTCCGGCGGCTGGTTCGCCGACCGCCCACTCGGCGTGAAGATCGGTGCGGCCCTGGCCGTGCTCGCCGCGGTCGCGGTCGGCATGACCGTCCTCGCAGTCAGCCGGATCACCGCCCTCGACGCCGCGTCGACCCGGATCAACGAGAACGTCGTCACCCTCGCGGACCTGTCGAACATCCAGCGCTCATGGCAGGGCGACCGGTCCCGCTACAACTCCTACCCGCTGGCCGACCCGCAGACCCGCGCCGCGCTGCGAGCCGACCTGGCCGAGCGGCGGGCGACGATCGACGGCCAGCTGGACGCCTACGCCGAGGTGACCGTCAACAGGGAGGCGTTCGAGGTCTTCCGCGGCCACGTGGAGGACTACTACGTGATCGCCGAGAACCAGCTGGTCCCCGCCGCGGACGCCGGCGACCTGCGGGCGGCCTCCGCGCTGATCACCGGACCGCTGCAGGACGCCTCGGACGTGCTGATGGACGAGTACAACGCCATGCAGGAGCGGCGGGTCGCGGCCGGCCAGGCCGACACCGACGAGGCCAGCGCCATCGCCTCGTCCGCCGTCCTCACCCTGTGGCTGTCCCTGGCCGCGGGTGTCGCCGTGGCCGGCACCCTGACCGTCTTCGTCGTCCGCCGGGTCGTGTCCACCGTCACGTCGGTGCAGCGGTCGGTGGAGGCCCTCGCCGAGGGTGACCTGACCGTCGCGCCGGAGGTCCACGGCCGCGACGAGCTGGGCCGGATGGCCGGCGCGCTCACGACCGCACAGCGCAACCTCCGCGGTGTGCTGGAGTCGGTGGCCGCGTCGGCGGACGCGGTGGCAGCGTCGTCGGAGGAGCTGAGCGCCTCGTCGGCGCAGATCTCGGCGTCGGCGGAGGAGACCTCGGCGCAGTCCGGTGTGGTGGCCTCGGCGGCGGAGGAGGTCAGCCGGAACGTGCAGACCGTGGCCGCCGGTGCCGAGCAGATGGGCGCCAGCATCCGGGAGATCGCGACCAACGCCGCGGAGGCCTCCGACGTGGCGGCGCGGGCGGTGACTGCGGCGGAGACGACCACGGCCACCGTCGCCAAGCTGGGCGAGTCCTCGATCGAGATCGGCAACGTGGTCAAGGTGATCACCTCGATCGCCGAGCAGACCAACCTGCTGGCGCTGAACGCCACCATCGAGGCGGCCCGGGCCGGGGAGGCGGGCAAGGGTTTCGCGGTGGTGGCAAACGAGGTCAAGGAGCTGGCCCAGGAGACGGCCAAGGCCACCGAGGACATCGCCCGCCGGGTGGAGGCCATCCAGGGCGACACGACCGCCGCGGTGACCGCGATCGGGGAGATCTCCTCGATCGTCGCCCAGATCTCCGATCGGCAGACCACCATCGCCTCGGCGGTGGAGGAGCAGACCGCCACCACCAACGAGATGTCCCGGTCGGTCGCCGAGGCGGCCAGCGGGACGGGGGAGATCGCCGGCAACATCAGCGGGGTCTCCAGCGCCGCGGACTCCACCACCCAGGCGCTCACCCAGACCCGCACCGCGGTCGACGAGCTCTCCCGGATGGCCGCCGAGCTGCGCACCAGCGTCGCGCGCTTCACCTACTGAGGAAGGACCCCGTCCTCCTCACCCCTCGCGCGCCCGGGGTGAGGAGGACGGGGCCTGGGCCGGCGCGGCGACGTCCCCGCCGGGCCGGCCCCGGCACCGGTCCGCGCCCAGGAGACCGCCCCCGGCCGTTGGGCTTGAGTCTCCGCATCCCCCGCCGATGACCCCTCCGAAGCGCGTGCAGCGCCGGAGACGAGAGAGAAGAGCAACCGTGGACGGACTGGACGACATCGTCGAGGAGTTCCTGGTCGAGAGCCACGAGAACCTCGACCAGCTGGACACCGACCTGGTCGCCCTCGAGCAGGAGCCCGACTCCCGCGAGCGGCTGTCGAGCATCTTCCGCACGATCCACACGATCAAGGGGACCAGCGGCTTCCTGGCGTTCCACCGCCTGGAGGAGGTCACCCACGTCGGGGAGAACATGCTGTCCCGGCTGCGGGACGGCGCCCTGGCGCTGACCCCGCACCGGACCAGCGTGCTGCTCCAGATGGTCGACACGGTCCGCTCGCTGCTCGCCTCGATCGAGGCGACCGGCGGCGAGGGCTCGGTCGACGTCTCCGCCGTCGTCGCGGAGATCAGCGCCGCCATGGAGGACGGGCCCGCCCCCGAGCCGGCTCCCGTGCCGGCCGTCCCCGCCGTCGTGGACGAGGTCGTCGACGAGCCCGCGGCCGAGGTCGCCGACGACGAGCCGGCCCCCGTGACGACGGGTGGCACCGGCACGACCGGCGCCGAGCGCGCCACCACCGAGACCCCGAAGGCGACGAAGGCCACGAAGGCCCCGAAGGGCACGACGACCAGCAAGGCGTCGGCCGCCGACGTCGAGGTCCCGGCCGCCGTCCCCGCCCCGGCGCCCGTCGCGGAGGTGCCCGCCCCCACGGCAGCGACCGCCGTCCCCGCTCCCCGGCCCGCCGCCGAGCCGACCGCCCCCGAGCGGGACGCCGCGGAGGGCGACGCCGCCCCCGTGACCGAGAACGGTGGTGGCCAGGCCCGCCGGGCCGTCGCCGACAGCACGATCCGCGTGGACGTCGACCTGCTCGACGAGCTGATGCTGCTCGTCGGTGAGCTGGTGCTCACCCGCAACCAGATCGTCCAGTACGTCGGCCGCTCCAACGACACCGACCTGGTGCGCGCCTCCCAGCGGCTCAACCTCATCGCCAGCGAGCTGCAGGAGGGCGTCATGAAGACGCGCATGCAGCCGATCGACCACATCTGGTCCAAGCTGCCGCGCGTCGTCCGCGACCTGGGCCTGCAGCTGCAGAAGACGATCCGCCTGGAGATGGAGGGTCGCGACACCGAGCTGGACAAGACGCTGCTCGAGGCGGTCAAGGACCCGCTGACCCACCTGGTCCGCAACTCCGTCGACCACGGCATCGAGGACTCGGCGGCCCGGGTCCGGGTCGGCAAGCCGGCCGAGGGCGTGCTCACCCTCCGCGCGAAGCACGAGAGCGGCCAGGTCGTGGTGGAGGTGGCCGACGACGGCGCCGGCATCGACCCGGCCCGGGTCGGGGCCAAGGCCGTCGAGCGCGGCCTGATCTCCCAGGAGGCCCTCAACCGGATGAACCCGCAGGACGTCCTGCAGCTGATCTTCCTGCCCGGCTTCTCCACCGCCGCCAAGGTCACCAACGTCTCCGGCCGCGGCGTCGGCATGGACGTCGTCAAGACCAACATCGAGTCGATCGGCGGCACGATCGAGGTCGAGTCGGTCCCCGACAAGGGCACCTGCACCCGGCTGCGGATCCCGCTGACCCTGGCCATCGTCCCGGCCCTGACCGTCGAGTGCGCCGGCGACCGCTACGCCATCCCGCAGATCAGCCTGCAGGAGCTCGTGTCGCTCGACGCCGAGAAGGCGGCCAACGCCGTCGAGGAGGTCGGCGGGGCACCGGTCTACCGGCTCCGCGGCGAGCTGCTCCCGCTGGTCCGGCTGACCGACGTCCTCGGGCTGACCTCCGACCGGCACGACGGCCACGTGGTCATCGCCGTCCTCCGCTCCGAGGGCCGGCGCTTCGGCCTCGTCGTCGACCGCGTCATCAACACCGAGGAGATCGTGGTCAAGGCCGTCGGCGGCCAGCTCAAGGCGATCGGCCTCTACTCCGGCGCCACCGTCCTCGGCGACGGCACCGTGGCGCTCATCCTCGACGTCCAGGCGCTGGCCCGGCGTGCCCTGCGCACCGAGACCACCGAGCGGCAGGAGTCCCGCGAGGCCGCCCTGCAGGCCGCCGCGACCGACGCCGAGCGGCAGCGGATGCTGCTGGCCGCGATCGGCGGCGGCCGCCGCGTGGCCATCCCGCTGGACACCGTCACCCGCCTCGAGCAGGTGCGCACCGAGTCGGTGGAGCGGGTCGGCAACCGCGAGGTCGTCCAGTACCGCGGCGCGATCCTGCCGATCGTCCGGCTCGACCGGCACCTGGGTGCCTACGGCGAGACAGACCGCGAGGTGCTCGAGGTGATCGTCTACTCCGACCACGGCCGCAGCGTGGCCATCGTGGTCGAGGAGATCCTCGACATCGTCGACGGCGAGGCCGCCGTCCGCAGCGACATCGACGACCTGGGCCTGCTCGGCTCGGCCGTCCTCGGCGACAAGGTCACCGAGCTGCTCGACGTCCGTGCGGCGATCCTCGCCGCCGACCCCGCCTTCTACACCGCCACCGCGACGCCGGACGGCGTCCCCGGCTCCCTCCTGGAGGTCTGACGTGCCCGTTGTGACCGACCCGACCGCCCCGGCCATCGGCGGTCAGCTGGCCACCTTCTGGCTGGACGGCGACCTCTACGGCGTCGAGGTGACGCACGTGCAGGAGGTGCTGCGCAGCCAGGGGCTGACCCGGGTGCCGCTGGCCCCGGCCGCCGTCGCCGGCCTGATCAACCTGCGCGGGCAGGTCGTCACCGCCATCGAGCTGCGCGAGCGGCTGGGGCGGCCGCCGCGGCCGGCCGACACCGACGCCGTGGTGATCGTCGTCCGGCTGCACGGCGAGGCCGTCAGCCTGCTCGTCGACGCGATCGCCGACGTCGTCGACGTCGACCCGGCCGACTTCGAGGCGCCGCCGGACACGCTCGACGGGTCCGCGCGGGAGCTGATCCGCGGGGCGTTCAAGCTCGACGGGCAGCTGCTGCTGGCCCTGGACGTCCAGAAGGCCGTCAGCGCCTGAAGGAGGACCCCGTCCTCCCCGGCCGGCGCCCGACTCCCCCGACCCCCGGTCGGGTGGCCTCCCTCCGAGGCCACCCGCCGGGGGTCGCGGCGTTCCGAGGCAATCACACTCCGCTGTCACGCGCTCACGTCCGGCCAACGGACACGCAGGGATCCCGCTCAGACCGTCGTGCGATCGGGTGACGGTGACGTGGCGCTCTCCCGTGATCACCGTCAGCATGGGTCGACCTCACCTCGGGGGACGTGGAAAGGGAGGCGCTGTCGTGCCGTACTCGCTGGTCAGTGCCGCCACACTCGGCTTCGACCTGGTCCGGCTGCCGGCCGGCCGGGACGTCGCCGACGCCCTGCTCGCCGGCCTGGCCGCCGACGCCGCCACCCTCGAGCACCTGGCCGAGGTGCACCCCGCCGCCGGCCGCGACCGCGAGGAGCGTGCCGTGCTCGCCGTCCGGGCGCGCAAGGCCCGCGAGATGGCCGTCAGCACCCCCCACGTGCGGAACTTCGTCGTCGACCCGCTGGTCACCGACCGCGCGGCCGTGCTGGTCGACCAGCTGCAGCGCAGCACGATCGGCGACGCCGCCGCCCTGGAGCGGGTGCTGCGCGAGGACGTCCTCGGGCCCGAGCACGCCGCCGTAGCCCTGGTGGACGACGACACGCTGGCCGCCGCCGCCGACGTCCTGGCCGACGCCGCGATCGGCGCCTGGGCCGCCGCCGTGCTCCCGCCGCTGGTCCGCCGTCAGCTGACCGGCCCGCTCGCCGTCGCCAGGGCCGCGGGGATCGTCGGGAGCCCCGCTCCGGACCTGGGCCCGGCCACCGGCGAGCTCGCGGCGCTGCTCGACGACCTGCGCGGCCTGGACGCCGCCGGCCGCGCGCGGTGGCAGGCGGCCGTCGACGCCGCCCGGGCCGAGCGCCGGCCGTGGGCCGCGGCCATGCACGAGGCGTCGTGGGCCGCGCACGTCTCCGGACGCACCCGCACCCTGGCCACCGCGCAGCTGCTGGCCGTCCAGGCGTTCATCGACGGCGGCTTCGACCCGGGCGCGGCCGCGGCCGGCACCTGGAACGCCGTCGCCGGCTGCGTGCAGGGCATCGTCGTGGGGGACCTGCTGGGCGGCGACGCCCTCGCCGTCCTCGCCGCTCCGGTGGGTTGAGCACCCCCGCCCGCGAGATCTGCACGTGGTGGCCATCAGCGGCTGACGGCCAGCACTGTGCAGATCTCGCGCGCGACGAGGACGGGCTGAGCGCGCTCAGCCGGCGTCGGCGTCGGGGTCGGGGAGCCGGCTGCCGGCGGGCAGCTCGGCACCGGCCTCCACCGCGGCCTCGCGGCCGACGAGGGTGATCTCGCCGTCGCCGCCGACCGACGCCCGCTCGCCGACGTCCACCCGGTCGTCGAGGACGGAGCGGATGACGGTCGCCCCGGCCCGCACCCGCGCGCCCGGCAGCAGCACCGAGTCCACCACGGTCGCCCCGGCCTCGACGACGACGCCGGGGGAGAGGACCGAGCCACTGACCCGGCCGGCCACGCGGGTGCCGCCGGAGACGAGGCTGTCCTCGACCTCCGCGCCCCGGAGCACGCGGGCGGCGCTGTGCCGACCGCCGCGGGTGTGCACCGGCCAGCGCGGGTCGTCGAGGTCCACCGGCGGTTCGGGGGACAGGAAGTCCTGGTGGGCGGCCCAGTAGGCGGGCACCGTCCCGACGTCGCGCCAGTAGCCGGCGAACGCGTGGGCGCGGGCGAGCCCGTCGCGGGTCTGGGCGGGCAGCAGGTGGGAGCCGAGGTCCTCGAGGCCGTCCTCGCCGTGCTCGGCCGCCAGCGACTCCAGCCGGTCCAGGGTGGGGCGGGGGGAGAAGACGAAGACCTCGTTGGTGGCGGTGGTGGTGCGCGGCTCGTCGGGCTTGTAGGCGTAGTCGCGCACCCGGCCGTCGTCGGCCACCTCCACGACGCCGTAGCGCGCGGCGTCGTCCTCGGCGACCTCGGTGGTCACCATCGTGACCTCCGCGTCGGAGTCCAGGTGACCCTCGACGACCTCGCGGTAGTCGAGCTTGTAGACCGCGTCGGCGCTGACGACGACCAGCGCGTCGGGGTCGAAGTCCCGTACCAGCGGCGCGTACCGCCACAGCGAGTTGGCCGTCCCGGACACCCAGCCGGCGCGCTCGGTCCCCTGGTAGGGCGGCAGCACCAGCAGCCCGCCGGCGGTCCGGTCGAGGTCCCACGGCCGGCCGTTGGCCAGGTGCTGGGACAGCGACGTCGGGTGGTACTGCACCGAGACCCACACGTCGGCGACGTGCGAGTGCTGGCAGTTGCTCAGCGGGAGGTCGATGAGCCGGTAGACGCCGGCGAAGGGGACGGCGGGTTTGGCGCGCTGCTCGGTCAGCAGTTCCAGGCGACCTCCCGCGCCGCCGGCGAGGACGAGGACGAGCACACGGGGGAGGGCCATGGTCGCGGGCTACCCGGGATCGGCCCCTTCACCCACGCCGGCGCGACGGGCGGTCGGGGCCGGTGCTCAGGGACGGTCGGTCAGGTACCCGCAGGCGCGGTCCTCGTGCAACCCGGCCCGGCACAGCGCGGCGACCAGGCCCGACACGAGCAGGGCGAGGAGGAGCCACACGAGGGCGACGGCGAGCAGCACGGGCGCGAGGATGCCAGAGGCAGCCGACTCGCCGGTGACGCGGGGTTGAACTCCCCGCGAGCACCGAGGGCTCTCTGGCGCTCTCTAGCCGCCGGCGCTAGAGAGCGCCAGACGGCCCTCGACCCTCCCGTCGGAGTCCCCGGACCCTCATGCGGGCCGGCGCACGTGCCGTGACGCGCCGCGGGCGGGGTGCCACGCCGCGCCGAGAGCACGGCTCGGACCCTCGAACGTGTGACGCGGCTCACGCGTGTCTCCCGGGGCCGGTGGTGCGCCGGTCCCATCCTCGGCGCCCCGGAACGAGGACGCGGAGGTCCCCATGCTCGCCAGCACCGCCCGGTCGACCTGCCCGACGACGACCCCCTCGTGGGTCCGCCACCCCGTGCCGACACGGTGGCTGACCTTCGGGGACGACCTGGCCGCGGAGCTCGACCGGGCCACCGCCGGGTTGCGCCGTCCGGGGGACACGGTCGGGGTGAGCGAGAAGGTCGCCGTCCTGCTGACCGGTCGGGCCATCCCCAGCGAGCGGGTCGTCCCCGGGCGGCTGGCCCGGTTCCTCGCCCGGCACGTCCGGACCGTGGGCAGCAGCTGCGGGCTGTCCATCCCGGAGAAGATGCAGCTGGTCCTCCAGCGGCAGGGCCGCGTGCGGGTGCTCGCCGCGGCGGGCTGCTGCCTGCTGCTGCGGCCGCTGGGCCGGCACGGCGCCTTCTACCGGGTGGCGGGCGCCTTCGCCCGCGACCTCGACGGCATGCGGCCGCCCTACTTCGACCTGCTCCTGCCGCCCCTCGACCCGATGGCGGCCCGGATGCTCGCCGAGCGGCTGGAGGGCCGGCTGGGCGTCGGGGTCGCGATCGTCGACGTCAACGACCGCGGCGGCTCGGTGCGGGCGGTCTCCGGCGGCGCGCTGCCGGCCGACGAGCTCATGACGGCGCTGCGGGACAACCCGATGGGGCAGGGCTCGGAGGGGCGGCCCTTCGTCGTCGTCCGGCGGTCACCGGCGGGCGACCAGCCCACGGACGGCGCGTCCCAGCTCGCCGAGCTCGCGGCAGCGGAGGGCCCAGAGCGCCAGCAGGTAGACCGCCACGCAGCTCGCCGCGGCCGCCGCCGTGCCGCCGAGTCCGCCCCAGTACCGCGCCAGGAGCGCCGTCGGTACCGCGGCGCAGGCCGCCGCCGCGGCGACCTGGGCGCAGCAGCGGCCCAGGCCCGCCAGTGACAGCCCCCCGCCGGCGCTGCGCAGCCGCCACAGCGACAGCCCGGCGACGAGCAGCAGCGACACCGACGTCGACACCGCGAGCCCGACGACGCCGAACCGCAGCCCCAGGGTGAGGTCGCCGACCACGTTGACCACCATGCCCAGCACCCCCAGTGCCACCGGGGTCCGCGAGTCGCCGAGGGACAGGAACGCCCGGGTCGCCGGCTCGCGGAGGGCCAGCCCCACCAGCGCGGCGGCGTACCCGGTCACCGCCAGCGCGGTGAGCCGCACCGCCTCGGCGTCGAAGGCCCCCCGCTCGAACAGCAGGGCCACGACCGGCTCGGCGGCCGCGCACAGCAGCACCACGCACGGGGCGACCAGCACCAGCAGGACGCCGCTGCTGCGCCGCAGCAGGTCCTCGAGGTCGCGCGTCCGACCGGGCCGGGCGGCCGCGGCGAGGGCGGGGTAGAGGGTGGTGGCCACCGTGGCCACGACGAGGGTGTCGGCCAGCCCCACCAGCCGCCACCCGTAGTTGAGCGCGGTGATCGCGCCCTCCCCGACCGACGACCCGACCGCGCGGTCCACGAGCGTGTTCACCTGCGAGACGGCGCTGCCCACCAGCAGCGGCGGCACGAGCGCCAGCATCTCCCGGAAGCCGCGGTCGCGGACGTCCAGCGACGGGCGCAGCGACTGCCCGACGGCCAGCAGCGGCGGCAGCTGCACCAACAGGCGCAGCCCGCTGCCCACCACGAACGCGACCGCCAGCGCCGTCACCCCGTAGGCCTGGCCGAACGCGACCGCGCCGACGATGAGGGCGAGGTTGAACGGGATCCCCTCCACCGCGGCCCAGCCGAACCGGCGGTGCCCCTGCGCCGCCCCGGCCAGCACGTTGGTCGCGGCGATCAGCGCGGTGGCCGCGACCACGATCCGGGTGAGCCGGACGGCCTCCTCGGTGGTCGCCGCGTCGAACCCGGGGGCGAGTGCCGCCACCAGCGGCCGGGCCAGCACCGCCATGACGACGGAGGCGCCCAGCATCACCAGCACGGTGACGGTCAGGGCGACGCGCACGCTGTGCTGTCCGCGTCCGGGGTCCCCGTCGGCGACCGAGCGCGCCACGGTGGGGACGACGGACTTCGCCACGGCGCCGGCCATGAGCGCCAGCACCAGGTTCATCAGGCCCTGGGCGACGAAGTAGGCGTCCAGCGACGAGCCGACCCCGAAGACCGCGGCGAGGACGACGTCCCGCAGGAACCCGAGGAGCTGGCTGCCGAACGTCAGCCCGGCCACCAGTGCGGTCGAGCGGGCCAGACCTCCGCGGCTCACCCGGGGCATCCTGCCGCCCCACCGGGCCGACGGCGACGCCGGACCGGCCGGAGCGTGTCCGACCGTGCCGGCCGGGCGCGGGACGCCGACCGGCCGACGAGCCGGGGATGTGTCGACAAATGCTGCGAAATGGTCGGTCGGCGCCATTCATGATCGCCCAGAAAATTGCTGGGAAAGGTGCCTGGATCGGCTCAAGTGCGGGAGCGGATCGGCCGACAACTCCGGGGACAGGCACCGTCTTCGGACGCCCGCCGCGGGGACTGCGGCGGCGCGCCCCCGCGCCGAGCGCGGCCTCCGGGCGACTGCCGGCACGGACAGACAGCGCAACCCCGTGGGCCGTCACGGGGAGACGGAGGACGCATGGACCCGATCCGGGTGATGGTCGTCGACGACTCGGTGGTCGTCCGCAAGATCGTTACCGACGTCCTCTCGGGGGACCCGGCGATCGAGGTGGTCGGGACCGCGGTCAACGGCCGCATCGCCGTGCAGAAGCTCGCCTCGCTCGAGCCGGACCTCGTGACCATGGACATCGAGATGCCGGAGATGAACGGCATCGAGGCGGTCCGCGCCATCCGCGCCACCCGCAGCCGCGTGCCGATCATCATGTTCAGCACGCTCACCGAGCGCGGCGCCGCGGCGACGCTCGACGCGCTGTCCTCCGGCGCGAACGACTACGTCACCAAGCCTGCCAACGTGGGCAGCGTCGCCGCGTCGATGGAGAGCGTGCGCGAGCAGCTCATCCCCAAGATCAAGGCGCTGACCGGCCGCCCGGTCACCCCCGGCCCGGCCCGCGCCGCCGCGCCCGCCCCGGTCCGCGTCGCCCCGCCGGCGCCCCGCCAGGGTGCGGTCAAGCAGCCCGCCGTCCTCGTGATCGGCTCGTCCACCGGCGGTCCGGAGGCGCTGGCCCGGCTGCTGCCGGTGCTGCCCGCCTCCCTGCCGGTGCCGGTGCTGCTCGTGCAGCACATGCCCCCGGTGTTCACCCGCCAGTTCGCCCAGCGGCTGGACCGGCTCTGCGCGCTGCGCGTCGTCGAGGCCGTCGACGGCACCCCGCTGGCGCCCGGCACGGTGCACCTGGCCCCCGGCGACCACCACCTCACCATCCGCAGCACCGGCCGCGGCCTGGCCACCCGGCTCGACCAGGGCCCGCCCGAGAACTTCTGCCGGCCCGCCGTCGACCCGCTGTTCCGTTCCGCGGTCGACGCCTACGACGGCGCCGTCCTCGGTGTCGTGCTCACCGGCATGGGCTCGGACGGCAGGCTCGGCGCCGGTCGTGTCCGGGAGGCCGGCGGCTCGGTCGTCGTCCAGGACCAGGCGACCTCCGTCGTCTGGGGCATGCCCGGAGCCGTCGCCTCGGCCGGCTTCGCCGACGAGGTCCTGCCGCTGGACCGGATCGCCGAGGCGATCACCCGGCGGCTCGCTCCTCCGCGGGCGACCGCCCCCGTCCCCGCGACCGCAGGAGGCCGGCGATGACCCTGACCACGACCAGCTTCGACTGGGTCCGCCAGCTCGTGCACCGGGAGAGCGCGATCGTGCTCGCCCCGGGCAAGGAGTACCTGGTGGAGGCCCGGCTGCTGCCGATCGCCCGCCAGATGGGGCTGCCCGACGTCGGCCAGCTGGTCGACTCGGTCCGCACCCGGCCCAGCCCGGAGTCCACCCGCCAGATCGTCGAGGCGCTCACCACCAACGAGACCTCGTGGTTCCGGGACGGCGACCCGTTCACCGCGCTCACCTCCACGGTGATGCCCTCGCTGCTGGCCGCCCGCGGCCCGGCGGAGCGGCTGCAGATCTGGTCGGCGGCCTGCTCCAGCGGGCAGGAGCCGTACACGATCGCGATGCTGCTCGAGGACGCGCTGCCCAACGCCGCGGCCCGGGTCTCCATCACCGCGACCGACATCTCGCGGGAGATGGTGCAGCGCACGAGGACGGGCCGGTTCAGCCAGCTCGAGGTCAACCGCGGGCTGCCCGCGCCGATGCTGGTCCGCCACTTCACGCGGGCCGGCACCGAGTGGGAGGTCTCGCCGACCCTGCGCCGCATGGTGACCGCCAGCGAGTGCAACCTCGCCGCCCCGCTCCCGCGGATCGGCCCGTTCGACGTCGTGTACCTGCGCAACGTCCTCATCTACTTCGACCTGCCCACCAAGCAGGCGATCCTCCGCCGGGTGCGTGCCCTCATGCGCCCCGACGGATGGCTCTTCCTCGGCGCCGCAGAGACGACCCTCGGCGTCGACGACTCCTGGGAGCGGGTCGTCATCGGCCGCAGCTCCGCCTACCGCCCGTTGAAGGGGGCCTGACGTGCGTGCACTGGTGATCGACGACTCACGCGCCATGCGGCGCATCGTGAGCGGGACCCTCGAGGGGTTCGGCTACGAGACCCGGCAGGCCGGACACGGCCAGGAGGCACTCGACGTGCTGCACGAGGGCTGGGTGCCCGAGCTGTGCACGATCGACTGGAACATGCCGGTGATGGACGGCCTGCAGTTCGTCTCCGCCGTCCGGTCCAACCCCGCCTGGCGGGCGGTGACCCTGATGATGGTCACCTCCGAGGGCGAGCAGTCCCAGATCGTCCGCGCGCTGGCCGCCGGCGCGCACGAGTACGTGCTCAAGCCGTTCACCGCCGACGCCATCCGCGACAAGCTCGCGCTGCTCGGCCTGCTCCCCGAGGAGGTCGTCCTGTGACGGCGCCCGCCATCACCGAGCTGCTCGACGAGGCCACCGTCCAGGAGATCGCCGACCAGGCGTGGGCCGCCCTCGTCGGCGAGGACGAGGTCCTCGTGCCGCTGCCGGGGGAGCTGCCGTCCGATCCGGTCAGCTCCTGGGTCGAGATCGTCGGCCCGTGGACCGGCACGGTCGTGCTCACCTGCGGCCGGGACACGGCCGAGGAGCTCGCCCGCGCCCTGCTGCGCGAGCACGCCCCCGACCAGCTCGAGGCCGAGGACGTCGAGGACGCCCTCGGCGAGCTCGCCAACGTGGTGGGCGGCAACGTCAAGGCCGTCCTCCCCGGACCCTCCGTCCTCGGCCTGCCCGAGGTCGGGGTCGCGCCGCGCGTGCACGCGCCGGCCGACACCTGCCGCGTCGACGCCCAGTGGCGCGGCCAGCCGCTGACCATCTCCGTCCAGGGCGCCGTCCTGGACGCCGAGTCGAAGAACGAGGTGCCCCTGTGAAGATCCTGGTCGCCGACGACAGCCGCGTCATGCGGCAGATCGTCATCCGCACCCTGCGGCAGGCCGGTTACGACGACCACGACATCGTCGAGGCCGAGGACGGCCGCGACGCCTACGACAAGGTCCAGAGCGAGAGCCCGGACCTGGTCCTCTCCGACTGGAACATGCCGAACATGACCGGGCTGGAGTGCCTCCAGGCGCTGCGCTCGTCCGGCTCCGGCGTCCCCTTCGGCTTCGTCACCTCCGAGGGCTCGGCCGAGATGCGGGAGAAGGCCGCCGACGCCGGCGCGCTGTTCCTCATCGCCAAGCCGTTCACCGAGGAGACCTTCCGCGAGAACCTCGACGGGGTGATCGCGTGACGGCCCCGCTGACGGTCGTCCTGCCGGACACCAAGGCCGTCAAGGACATGCTCACCGGCCTGGTCGGCAAGCCGGTCGGCGTCACGCCCGGTCCGCCCGTGACCCCCACCGAGAAGAAGCCCGTGTCGGTGGCGGTGTACGTGTCCCCGTCGATGGACGTCAACGCCCTGTGCGTCATGGACCTGCCGCTGTCGGCCTGGACCGGCGGCGCGCTGGCGCTGCTGCCCCCCGGCGGCGTGCAGGACGCCGTCGAGGAGGACGGCGAGCTGACGACCATGCTGACCGAGGCGCTGCACGAGGTCGTCAACGTCCTCTCCGCGCTGTTCAACGTGCCCGGCGCGCCGCACAGCAAGCTGTACAAGCTGTACGCGCCGGGCGAGGACCTGCCCGGCGACATCGCGGGCCGGCTGGCCGACTTCAACCGGCTCGACCTGGCGGTCGAGGTCCCCGGCTACGGCAAGGGCGGGCTCTCGCTCGTCATCCCCTCGGCGGGCTGAGCCCCGCAGGCTGCCCCGGGGCGGCGGCGGGACCGACGTCCCGCCGCCCCGGGCGCATCCGCACGACGACGACGGCCCCGGGCGCTGCCCGGGGCCGTCGTCGTTGCACGTGGAACATGGGCTCGCCTCGGGAGCCGGCAAGGAGGCCGCTCAGCTCAGGGCGGGCTGCCGGTCCTCGATCGTGGTGGGCAGGCAGGCCCAGACGTGCTTGCAGCCGTCGTCGACGTACCAGCCGTGCGCCACCGACAGGCGCGCCACCAGGTGGAGGCCCAGCCCGCCCTGCGCGGGGTCGCGGTCGACGGCGGGAGCCGGCATCGTCTCCGGGTCCCGGTCGCTGACGTCGAGCAACCAGCCGCCGCTGCCGGCGATGACGGTCGCCACCACCGGGGACAACCCGTGCCGCAGCGCGTTCGAGGCGAGCTCGTCGAAGGCCAGGATCAGCCGCTCGGTCGCGTGCCCCTCGTCGTCCACCGGGAAGCCGACGCCGTCGAGCCGGGAGCGGAGGCCGGCGCGCACCGACGGCAGCTCGGCCAGCGACTGGAGGTCCCAGCGCCACACCTCGCCGCGGCCGTCCGGTAGCGGCCGCAACGGCCACGCCAGTCGACCCACTGTGCCACTCCCGTCCGTCGTCGGCTCCGACGTCTCAAGAGGTGCCCAGGCGCTCCGGGACTCAACCCTGCCCGGCGGGATCTCGCCGTCCGCTCAGTCGGGTCGCACGCGGAGGGCCACCAGCGCGACGTCGTCCCCGGGCGTGCCGTCCACCATCCGCGCGAGCAGCTCGTCGCACAACCGGTCCAGCGGCAGCCCGGCGAGCTCGGCGATGTGCTGCTGCAGCCGTCTCACGCCCTCGTCCACGCCCGACTCCCGGCGCTCCACCAGCCCGTCGGTGTAGAGCAGCACCGTGGCCCCGGGGCGCAGCGGGACGACGACCTCCCGGCGGACCGTCTCCGGGTCCACCCCGAGCAGCAGGTCGCCGAGGGTGCCGCCGAGGACGGTGACCGTGCCGTCGGGTCCGATCACCAGCGGCGGCGGGTGTCCCGCGTTGGCGCACCGCAGCTGGGTCCCGCCGCGCTCGATCCGGGCGATGGCGGCAGTGGCCAGCGTGCCGGTGTGCATGGCCGTGATCGCGGCGTCCAGGCCCCGGAGCACCTCCGCCGGGCCGGCCCCGCTGTAGTGGGCGATGCCCCGCAGCAGGCCGCGCAGCTGGCCCATCTCCGCGGCGGCCGCGGTGTCGTGGCCCGCGACGTCGCCGATCACGACCACCGGCTCCCCGCCGGGCTGCAGGAAGGCGTCGTACCAGTCACCGCCGACCTGCGCGGCCTCGGCGGCCGGCACGTACCGCACGACGACGCGGACGCCGGCGATCTCCGGTGGGTCGGTGAGCAGGCTGCGCTGCAGCGCCTCGGCCAGCTGCGCCTGCCGGCTCTGGCGGTGCACCCGGTCCACCGCCTGGCCGGCTCGGGAGGCCACCTCCCGGGCGGCGGCGAGGTCGTCGGCGTCCAGCCCGCGCCCCGGGGCCTGGTACAGGGTCAGGACGCCGACGGTGCGCTCGTCGGCGTGCAGGGGCAGCACGACGGCCGAGGCCAATCCGAGGGCGCGCAGCAGGTCGCGGGCCGGTCCCGGGGCCATGAGGGCGAGGACGGCGTCGACCGACTCCCACGCGGAGGTGCCGGTGCGCAGGGCCTGGGCCACCGGCGAGGCCTCGGGCATGCTGTCCATCCGGACCTGCGCGTACCGGGCCATCAGCTCGCGGCGGCTCGGGTCGGCGTGCCAGGACCCGACGTCGCGGGCCCGCCCCTCGCGGTCGACGACGGTGACGATGCAGGCGTCGGCCAGTTCGGGCACCACCAGCCGCGCGAGGCTGCCGAGCGCCGACTCGCCGTCCAGGGCCCCGGAGAGCTCGGCGGTCACCGCGGCGAGCAGCGCCATTCGTGCACCCGCCCGCTCGGCGGCCCGCTGCGCGCGCTCCGCCGCCTCCTGGGCCGCCCGCCGGGCGCTGATGTCGACGACGGCGACGGCCACTCCCGTCGGCACCGGCCAGGCGTGCAGGGCGATCCAGCCCGGCCCGGAGCCGCGCGCCGGGAGCTCGGTCGCGACGGCGCCGCCGGTGGCGGCGGCCTCGGCGCAGACGGCGGTGACCGTGGCTGCGACGTCCGCGGACAGCAGGTCGGCCACCCGCTGCCCGGTCATCTCGGCGGCGCTCCTGCCCAGGAGGTGCTCGGCGGCGCGGTTGGCGTACTCCACCCGCCCGGACGGGGCGAGGCACCACAGCGCGGCCGGCATGGCGTCGAGGACCCCGGACGCGCCGTCCTCAGCGGCGGGCGGCGACGCCGGAGCGGCGACCACCCGGGGTCCCCGCGGTTCCGCTCGGCACTGCTCCACGGGCCACCCCCCACCGCGACGAGCGCCTGCGTGCCCCGTCCGGGGCGCCCCCCGCCCGCAGGCCGTGGAGGGGTGCTCGGATCGTGGCAGTGGCGGGGGGCGCTGCCAAGGATCCCCGCCACGGCGGTGTACCGCGTCCGGGCACGGCCGCGCCCGGCGTGCGGGCGGGGGATCGGCGATGAGGCAGAGTGATCACCATGACCCGGGAGACGGCGCCTCCGACGCCCTCGGACCTGCTCGCGCAGGCCGTGGAGGGCATGGACCGGCCGCTGTTCGTCCTGGGCGCCGACTGGCGGTTCCGCTACGTCAACCCCGCGGGCGCGCGGGTGCTGGACCGGACCGTCGCGGAGCTGGTCGGCCGGGAGATCTGGGCGGAGTTCCCCGAGGCCGTGGGCGGGCCGTTCGAGGAGCTGTACCGGCGCGTCCGGGAGACGGGGGAGTCCGGGACGACCGAGGCGTGGTTCGGTCCGCTGGGCAAGTGGTTCCGCGCCGACGCCTTCCTCACCGACGCCGGCCTGGTCGTCTCCTACGACGACGTCACCGAGCGGCGGCGCACCGAGGAGGAGCGGGCGGACGCCGTCGCCGCGTGGGAGGAGTCGGTGCGCTCCACGGCCGCGGCCGCCGCGGAGGCCGAGCAGGCCGGCCGGCACCTGATGCTGCTGGGCGACATCAACCTGGCGATGACCTCCACCGTCGACGTCGACGAGGCGGTCGACCGTCTCGCGCACCTCGTCGTCCCCCTGCTGGCCGACTGGTGCCTGGTCAGCGTCGTCGACCCCGACGGCACCCGCCGTGACGTCGGCCGGGCCCACAGCGACCCGGGGATGGCCGACGCGATGCACCGGTACGCCGACGCCCGGGTCGCGAGCAACGGCCCCACTGCTCCGGTGCCCGCGTCGTTGCGCAGCGGTCGTCCGGTGGTCATCGCGGCCCTCACCGACGCGGACGTGGACGGGATGGTCGGCACCGAGGCCGCCCGGCAGGCCCTCGCCCCGCTGCGGCCCTCGGCGGTGGCCACGTTCCCGCTGATCGCCCGGGGGGAGACCTTCGGCGCCTTCACCCTGGTCAACGGCGCCGAGCGCGGGCCGCACACCGACGCCGAGCTGCGGACGGCGGAGATCGCCTCGCGGCGGGCCGCGCTCGCCCTGGACAACGCGCGGCTGGCCGCGGCCAACCAGCAGGTGGCCGAGCGACTGCAGCTGAGCCTGCTCTCCCCGCCGGTGCAGCCCGACCACCTGGAGCTCGCGGTGCGCTACCGGGCCGCGACCCGCGGGGTGTCCATCGGCGGGGACTGGTACGACGCCTTCCTGCAGCCCGACGGGGACACCGTGGTCGTCATCGGCGACGTCATGGGGCACGACATCGAGGCCGCCGCCGCCATGGGACAGGTGAAGACCCTGGTGCGGGCGATCGCGTTCGACCGGCTGGAGGAGCCGGCCGGGGTGCTGCGCCGGGTCGACCACGCCCTCGTCGGGCTGGCCGTGCCGACGATGGCCACCGCCCTCGTCTGCCGCATCGAGCAGACGCCCGCCGAGCACGAGCTCGGCCTGCGCCGGGTGCGCTGGTCCACGGCCGGGCACCCCGAGCCGATGCTGCTGTTCCCCGACGGAACGGTCGGCGACCTCTCGGCTCCGGTCGGGCCGCCGCTGGGCATCGGCTGGCGCGGGCCGCGCGCCGACGGCACGGCCACCCTCCCGGAGGGCGCCACCCTGCTGCTGTTCACCGACGGGCTCTTCGAGCGCCGCGGCGTGCTGCTCGACGAGAGCCGCGACCAGCTGCGCAGGCTCCTCGCCGGGTCGGCGGAGGAGCCGCTCGACGCCCTCTGCGACCGGCTGCTCGCCGGGATGCTCGGTTCCGGCGCCGAGGACGACGTCGCGCTGCTCGCCGTCCGCGCCCACCCGGTCGCGTGGGAGCGGCCGTCCGCGTCCGGGCCCGACCTGGTGTCGCCGGTGTCGGTCCGGCCCGCCTGACCTCAGCTGCGCGCCGCGGCCTCCCGGACGGCGGCCGCGATCGCCGCCACCCCCTCGGGCGACCAGACGACGGAGTAGTGGTTGGTGCCGGGCACCTCGCGGGCGGTGATCCCCGACGGCTCGAGCCCGAGCCCGGCCAGGCGCGTCTCGTCGTAGAGGCCGGGGGTCTGGTCCAGCAGGCCGCGCGAGGCCCACAGCAGGGTCGCCGGCACCGGCAGGTCGGCGGTGGCCTCGAGCACCCGCTCGTTGAGCAGCACGTCCCCGCCGTCCACGCGGATCGCGTCCGGGACGCACGCGCTGCGCAGTGCCGGCGGCTCACCCTGCAGGTCGCGGGTCAGGTAGGCGGTCACCGCCGGGTCGTCGACCCAGGGGCCGACGGCGGGGTGCTGCGCCCAGAACGCCCGCACCGCCGCCAGGTCCGGGAAGGTCATCGTCAGCCGGTCCAGCGAGGGGCCGAGGACGGCGGCCAGCATCGCGTCGACGTCGGCACCCGGGGGCTGGGGGAGGGCCAGCCCGCCGTCGACCAGGACCAGGCCGTGCACCCGGTCCCGTGCCTGCCCCGCCGTGGCCAGCGCCGCGACGAAGGCGCCCATCGAGTGCCCGACCAGGACGGTGGCCTCCGCACCGGCCTCGGCGTCGGCTCCGAAGGCGTCGAGCAGCGCGGTCAGGTCGGCCGCGTGCGCGTCCAGGCCGTAGGGGCCGGGCAGCCCGGCGGACCCGGCGCGGCCGCGCAGGTCCGGCGCCACGACCTCGAACTCGCCGGCCAGGGCCTCGGCGACCCGGGCCCACGCCATCGCGTTGGCGGTGATGCCGTGGACGAGCACGGCGAGGGGGGCGCCGGGGGCGTCGGCCGGCCAGTGCAGGACGGCGAGGTCCCCTCCGGCGACGGGGACGGCGATCTGCTGCGGTTGGTCCACGGGACCACCCTGCCGGGGACCGGCCGTGCCCGCACCGTCAGACGGGCGCACCGGTGCCGGGCACCGGGGGGCGACCCCGTCTCCGTGGGTGCTCGTGCTCTGTGTGCTCCCGGTACGCAGAGCACCCCGGGGAGGGAGGTCACTCGGCGTCCGGGGCTCCGTCCGTCCCTCGTTGCGGTGCTGCCGCGGCTCCGCTCGTCCCGGGCTGCGGTGCTGCCGCGGCTCCGCTCGTCCCTGGCTGCGGTGCTGCCGCGGCTGTTCCGCCGGCCGGCCGGGGGACCGACCCCCTCTCCGTGGGGGGGGGGGGGGGGGGGGGGGGGGGGGGGGGGGGGGGGGGGGGGGGGGGGGGGGGGGGGGGGGGGGGGGGGGGGGGGGGGGGGGGGGGGGGGGGGGGGG
>NZ_JBJGYV010000049.1:0-21748 GCF_054050175.1 Geodermatophilus sp. SYSU D00697 | reverse complement strand
CCACGCCCCTTCAGGCCCGGCCACACCCCCCGCCCCCCCCGCCCCGCCCCCCGCCCCCCCCCCCCCCCCCGCCCCCCCCCCCCCCCCCCCCCCCCCCCCCCCCCCCCCCCCCCCCCGGGACCGGGCGGATCAGGCTCGGACGGTCTGCATCGCCTCGGCGGTGAGCTCGACCGAGCGCAGCCGGCCCTCCGTGCCCGGGAACTGGTGGGCCACGATCAGCTCGTCGGCGTCGGCCTCCTCAGCGAAGCCCTCGAGGTACTCGCGGACCTCGGCCGGCGTCCCGACGGCGGTGTGGGTGAGCATCGTGTCGACGTGCAGGCCCGCGCCGCCGTCGAGCAGCAGCTGCGCCTCGTCGTCCGACAGCGTGCGGCCACGGCCGAAGAGCCCCACGGCCAGCGTCCGGCGGACGGCGGCGTGGGCCTCCTCGGCGGCCGACCGGGTGTCGGCCGCGACGACGTTCACGCCGGCGATGACGTACGGGGCGTCCAGCTGCGCCGACGGCGTGAACTCCCGCCGGTAGGCCTCGACCGCGGGCCGGAGCATCGCCGGGGCGAAGTGCGAGGCGAACGCGTAGGGCAGGCCGAGCGCGGCGGCCAGCGACGCACCGAACATCGACGAGCCCAGGACGTACAGCGGCACCCGCGACCCCTTCCCCGGGATCGCGTCGACGCCGGGCACCCGCGACTCCCCGGCCAGGTAGGCCTGAAGCTCGAGGACGTCCTGCGGGAAGCGGTCGGCCGAGCGGGGGTCGCGGCGCAGCGCGTACATGGTGTTCTGGTCCGAGCCCGGGGCCCGGCCCAGGCCCAGGTCGATCCGGCCCGGGTACATCGCGTCGAGGGTGCCGAACTGCTCGGCGATCGTCAGCGGCGAGTGGTTGGGCAGCATGACGCCGCCGGCCCCGAGCCGGATGGACGAGGTCTGCGCGCCGACGTGCGCGATGAGCACGCTGGTCGCGGACGACGCGATGTGCGGCATGTTGTGGTGCTCGGCGTACCAGACCCGGCGGTACCCGGTCTGCTCGGCACGCTGCGCGAGCGCGACGCTCGCGGCGATGCTGTCGGCTGCGGTCGACCCCTTGGCGATCGGCGCCAGGTCGAGGATGGACAGCGGGATGCTCATGACGGTGCCTCTTCCGTGGTGTTGTCACGAGCAACGGGTCGGGGGCCGCGGTCCTTCCCGGGTGTGTCACTCCTCGTACTCGGGCCCCACCGAGCCGGTCTCCACCTCACCGGCCCGCTGGTAGGTGGCGATCAGCACGCCCGAGCCGGTCGCCTTGGCCGCGGTCAGCCGCCAGGTGCGCGGGATCGCCCCGTCGCCGAACAGCCGCTTGCCCTGGCCGAGGGTCACCGGGAAGACGACCAGCCGCAGCTCGTCGACCAGGTCCTCGCGCAGCAGCGTCTGCACCAGCCCCGCCGAGCCGTGCACCTGCAGCTCCCCGCCGTCCTCGGCCTTGAGCGCCCGGACGGCGTCGGGCACGGGACCCTCCAGCAGCCGCGCGGTCTCCCACTCCACCGCGGTGAGGCTCCGCGAGGCGACGTACTTGGTCTTGTCGTTGAGGCCGGTCGACACCGCGCTGCTCTCGTCCCGCATCTTCGGCCAGGACGCGTGGAAGATGTCGTAGGTGCGCCGGCCGAGCAGGAAGTCCTGTGCGGGGACGAACCACTCCTCCATCTGGGCGCCGAGGTCCTCGTCGAAGTGCGGCACCAGCCAGCCCTCGTAGGAGAACCCGCCCTCCGGGTCCTCGCCCGGCCCGCCGGGGGCCTGCATGACGCCGTCCAGGGTGACGAACGTGGTGACGACGAGCGGTCGCATCGCGGTCCTCCTCGGGTGCGGCCCGGCCTGCGCCGGGTGGTCTCCCCGGTAGGACGGCACACCCGGCCCCTTCTCATCGCCGGGTCCCCGGGGGTCCCCTCCTCAGGCGGCGAGGGCGACGTCCCGGTCGGCGGCGGCCACGAGCCCGGCGTAGCGGCCCCCGGCGGCGAGCAGCTGCTCGTGCGTCCCGCTCTCCACCACCCGGCCCGCCGAGAGCACCGCGATCCGGTCGGCGTCGCGCACGGTGGAGAGCCGGTGGGCGATGGTGATCGTCGTCCGGCCGCGGCTGGCCTCGTCGAGGGCTGCCTGCACCGCGCGCTCGGTGGCGGTGTCCAGCGCGCTGGTCGCCTCGTCGAGCACGAGCACGCGCGGGTCGCGCAGCAGCGTGCGGGCGATCGCCAGCCGCTGCTTCTCCCCACCGGAGAACCGGTGCCCGCGTGCGCCCACCACGGTGTCGTACCCGTCGGGCAGCGCGGCGATGACGTCGTGCACCTGGGCACGGCGGGCGGCGTCCTCGATCTCGGCGTCCGTGGCCCCGGGTCGGGCGTGCCGCAGGTTCTCCCGCACCGTCGTGTGCAGCAGGTAGGTCTCCTGCGCGACGACGCCCACCACCTGCGCGAGCGCGGCCAGGGACAGGTCCCGGACGTCGAGGCCGTCGATGGTCACCCGGCCGGTCGTCGGGTCGGCCAGCCGCGCGACCAGCGAGGCCAGCGTGCTCTTGCCCGAGCCGGTCTCCCCCACCAGCGCCAGGGTCGTCCCGGCCGGCACGGCGAGGTCGACGTCGGCCAGCGCGGGCCGGTGCCCGTCGGGATGGGTGAAGCCGACGCCCTCGAAGCGCACCTCACCGCGCACCGCCGCGGGGTCCAGCGGCACGGGGACGGCGGGGTCGTCGATTTCCACCGGCAGGTCCAGGTACTCGAACACCCGGCTGAACAGCGCCATCGAGGCGGTGACCGAGACGCCGACGTCGAGCAGCTGCATGAGCGGGCGGAACAGCGCCCCCTGCAGCGTGGTGAAGGCGACCAGCGTGCCGATCGTCATCCCGCCCGAGGTCGCGGGCAGGCCCGCGGCCAGGTAGACCAGCGCCGGGATGCCGGCGAAGACGATGCTCATCGTCGCCATCCGCCACCGGCCGGCCAGCTGGGAGCGCACCTCCAGGCCGACCAGGCCCTGCGAGGTGTCGGCGAACCGGCGGGACTGCGCGGGCCCGGCGCCCAGGGTCTTGCCCAGCAGCACGCCGCTGACGGACAGGCCCTCCTCGACCTGCGCGTGCAGGTCGGCCAGGGCCCGCTGCCGCTGCGCGGTGACCGCCCGGCGCATCCGCGCGACCTTGCGGGTCAGCAGCACCGCCGGCGGCAGGACGACGAGGGAGAGCAGTGACAGCCGCCAGGACAGCGCCACCATCGCGACGACGGTGCCGACGACGGTGGTCGCGTTGGACGCCAGCGAGGTCGCCGTCGAGGTGACCACCGACTGCATGCCGGCGATGTCGTGGGTGAGCCGCGACTGCACCTCGCCGCCGCGGGTGCGGGTGAAGAAGCCCAGCGACTGGCGCTGCAGGTGGCTGAACACCGCCGTCCGCAGGCCGTGCATCACGCGCTGCCCGACGGTCGTGGAGATCCAGGTCTGCACCACCCCGAGGACGGCGGTGGTGCCGGCGACCGCGATCATCCCGGCGACGGCCCAGGCCAGCAGCGGGACGTCCTGCCGCGGGAGCGCCTCGTCGATCACGAGCCGGACGAGGAACGGCGACGCGAGCGCCACCACCGAGGCGGCGACGATGAGCACCACCACCGCGGCGACCTGCCACCGGTGGGGGGCGAAGAGGGCGGCCACCCGGCCCAGCGGCACGGGCGAGCGCTCCAGCTGGGCGCGGTCGGCGGGGTCGACGGTGCGCCCCGAGCGCCCGCCCCCGCCGCCACCTCCGGTCCTCTCGTCGACGGCGACCACCTCCCGGTCCGATACTTCGGTTACCTCACAATGAGGCAACCGTAGCAGCGTCGGTAGGATTCCCGCCGTGACCGACGACGACGCCGAGGGGCTGGGCGAGCTGCTCATGCGGGTGGCCCGCACCCAGCGCCGGCGCTGGCGGGACGCCCTGGCCCCCTGGGAGCTCTCCCCGCACCAGGCCCGCGCGCTGCGCGTCGTCGACACGCGGGAGGGGACCCGGCTGTCGGACCTCGCCGAGGCGCTGCACATCGCGCCGCGGTCGGCGACCGAGGTCGCCGACGCCCTGGAGGCGCGCGGGCTGGTCAGCCGCTCCCCCGACCCGACCGACCGGCGCGCCGTGGTGCTCACCGCGACCGACGAGGGACGCCGGGTGCAGCGGGAGGTCGCCGCCGCGCGCGCGGCCGACACCCGCGACCTCTTCGCCCGCCTCGACCCGGCCGACCGCACGACGCTGGCGCGGATCCTGCGCGACCTCGCGGACTGAGACCTCCTCCCGTGGCCGCGCGGGACCAGATGGGGTGCGACCGGATGCGTACCGGCGACGCCTCCGGGCTACGGGGGGTTGCGCGTGACGGACCCGTCACACCAACCGAGGGGGAAGGACTCCGCCGTGCTCTCCGAGAAGGCCAAGCCCGTCATCGAGGCCACCCTGCCCGTGGTCGGCGAGAACATCGGCGCGATCGCCGAGCGGTTCTACGCGCACCTGTTCGGCGAGCACCCGGAACTGCTCGACGGCACGTTCAACCGCGGCAACCAGGCCGAGGGCACCCAGCAGCAGGCGCTGGCCGGCTCGGTGGCGATGTTCGCCAGCGCCCTGGTCAACCACCCCGACCGGCTCCCCGAGCACCTGCTCAACCGGGTCGCGCACAAGCACGCCTCGCTGGGGATCCAGCCCGCGCAGTACCAGGTGGTGCACGACCACCTGTTCTGGGCGATCGTCGACGTCCTCGGTGACGCGGTCACCCCCGAGGTCGCCGCCGCCTGGGACGAGGTCTACTGGCTGATGGCCTGGGCGCTGATCAACCAGGAGCGCGGCCTCTACAGCGCCCGCGGCGTGCGACCCGAGACGGTGTGGCGCGAGTGGGAGGTCGTCGACAAGCGCCGGGAGACCGACGACGTCGCCGTCTTCACCGTCAAGCGCATCGACGACCGGCTGGTGAAGACCTCCCTGCCCGGCCAGTACGTCACCGTGCGGGTGCCGGTGCCCGACGGCATCCAGCAGCCGCGGCAGTACAGCCTCACCCGGGCCGACGACGGCGAGCACCGCTCCTTCGCGGTCAAGCGCGTGCACGGCGGCGACAAGCCCGACGGCGAGGTCTCCAACCTCCTGCACGACCGGGTCGACGTCGGCGACACGGTCACGATGTCGCTGCCCTTCGGGGACGTCGTCCTCGACGACTCCCGTCCCGCGGTGTTCGCCAGCGCCGGGATCGGCATCACCCCGATGGCCGGCATGCTCTCCCACCTGGCCAAGGCGGGGTCACACCTCGACGTCACGCTGCTGCACGCCGACGTCGACGAGGCGGCCTGGGCGCTGCGGCACCAGGTGCTCGACGACGTCCGCAAGCTGCCCGAGGGCCGGGTGCACGTGTGGTTCGAGCAGGGCGCCGAGTGCAGCCTGCCGGTGGACGGCGTCTCCGAGGGGGTCATGGACCTCTCCGAGGTCGACCTGCCCGACGACGCCGTCCACTACCTCTGCGGCCCACTGCCGTTCATGAAGGCGGTCCGCCAGACGCTGCTGGACCGGGGGGTCTCCCCCCGGGACATCCAGTACGAGGTGTTCGGCCCAGACCTGTGGCAGGCCGACGCCGACTGACGGGGCTGCGGGCGGCCCCCTGCGCGGATCCGCTGCGCGTCGAGTCGCACGAACCCGTGGCGATCCCGCCCCGATCGCCACGGGTTCGTGCGACTCGGTGGGCGCCGGCCGTCCGCGCGGCCCGATCGGCCCCGATCACGCTCCCGGAGGTGCCACGATCGGCGGCGTGACCGACCCCGTGCGCCCCGACGAGTACCGCGTCTCGGACCCCGAGCGGGCCGTGGTGCAGGAGCGGCTGCGCCGCGCCGTCGCGGCCGGCCAGCTGGACCTGCACGAGTTCGACACCCGCGTGCAGTCGGCGTGGGCGGCCCGCACCCGCGGCGAGCTCGCCGCCGTCACCCGGGACCTGCCCGAGCCACCACCGGCCCCACCGGCACCCCGGCGGCTGCCGCTGGGCGGCGCGTTCTCCGCCGACGCCGGCGGCATGGCGATGCGCGTGCTCACCATCGTCTGGGCCAGCATCACCGCGATCAACCTGGTGGTGTGGGGCCTGGTCTCGCTCACCAGCGGCGAGTTCGTGCACCCGTGGTGGGTCTGGGTGGCCGGCCCGCCCGGCGCGGTCCTGGCGGTGCTCTACGCGGTCGGGATCGGGCGGCCGAGGCGTTGACGGCCCCCCCTCCCGGTGCCAGCGTCCCCGCGTGTCCCTCCCCATGAGCCGTCGGCAGGTCCTGGACCTGCGGGTCTCCGCCCAGCAGCTGGACCGCGCGACCGGGAGCCTCGCCGACACGGCGCTGCTCGACCTCGGCGCCCAGGACACCGGGCCCGACGGCGGGCTGTGGGCGCTGGCGCTGCGGGGCGTCGACGTGGCGGACCTGCCCGACGACGCCCTGGCCACCGTGTGGACCATCCGCGGCGCTCCGCACCTGTACCGCCGGGAGGACCTCCCTGCGGTGGCCGCCGCCACCGCGCCGTTCTCCGACGCCGACGCGGGCAAGCGGGTCTACGACGCCGCCAAGCCGCTCAAGGCCGCGGGCATCGGCACCCTCGAGGCCCTGGACTCGATCGCCGCCGCGATGCGGTCGCTGGTCACCGCACCCATGGTCAAGGGCGAGGTGTCGAGGCGGCTGGCCGAGCTGATGCCCGAGCCCTACCTGCGGTACTGCCGGCCCTGCCAGGCCACGCACCTCTACGAGCAACCCTTCCGGCTGGCGGCCCTGCGCGCCGGGCTCGAGCTCGAGCCGGGGACCTCGCCGCCGGTCCTGCGCCCGGTGCCGGGGCTGGTCCCGAGCGAGACGGTGCCACCGCGGTTCGACGTCGTCCGGGCGTGCCTGCGACTGCTCGGGCCGACGACGCCGAAGCTCGTCGCCGGGTACCTCGACGCCCCGGTCGAGGACGTGCAGGCCCGCTGGCCGCAGGACGCCGTCGAGGTGTCCGTCGACGGCGAGCGGCGCTGGCTGCTCGCCGCGGACGCCGACCGGCTCGCCGAGGTCCCCGAGGCGACCGGCACGCGGCTGCTCGGGCCCTTCGACCTGTTCCTGCAGGCCCGCGACCGGGAGCTGTTGGTATGCCGGGCCGACCGGGCGAAGGCGCTGTGGCCGGTGCTCGGCCGGCCCGGCGCGGTGCTGGTCGACGGGGAGGTCGACGGCACCTGGCGGCCGCGGAAGTCCGGCTCGTCGCTCACCGTGGCCGTCGAGCTCTGGCGCGCACCGACGTCCGCGCTGCGGGAGGCGGTCAGGACCGAGGCCGAGCGGCTGGCCGCGTTCCGCGGGGGCACCCTGGAGGACGTCCAGTTCGACGGAGGGGAGAAGCCATGACCGGCCCCGACGACGCCTTCCTGGCGCCGGACGACGCGCTGCGGGACTTCGACGAGGACCCCGGACCGGGCGCCGACGACGTCGAGCGCCCGGCCGCGACCGTCGCCCCCCGCGAGGACGAGGTGACCGACGCCGACCGGGCGGGCGGCTCGGTGGGGCGGGAGACACCGGAGCAGTAGCCATTCGGTCCCTGGCCGCGCGCCGCCGGGCACCTCGGCGTCTCCCTCGCGGCCCTGCGGGACCTGGTCGGGATCGTCTTCCGGACCGGCCGCGCCCACGAGTCGGCCCCGGGCACCCGGACCCGGCGCACCTCGCGGCGACGCAGGGTGCGCCACCCCGGGCCTCCGCGGAGCTTCCCGAGGCGTTATCTCAGCGCTAAGGTATCTCCCATGAGTGCGCCACCCCGCCGGGTCCGCATCGGCATCGACACCGGGGGGACGTTCACCGACGTCGTCGCGGTGGACGAGGAGACCGGTGAGACCACCACCACGAAGACGCCGTCGACCCCCGCCGACCCCGCGGAGGGCTTCCTCACCGGCGTCGGCAAGGTGCTCGACCTCATGGGCCTGCGCGGCGAGGCGGTCACCGCCGTCAGCCACGGGACGACCGTGGCGACCAACCAGCTGCTCGAGGGCAAGCTCGACCGGATCGGGTTCATCACCACCGAGGGCTACGAGTCGGTGCTGGAGATCGCCCGCCAGTCGGTGCCCGACGGCTACGGCAACAGCTACTTCTGGGTCAAGCCGCCGCGGATCGTCCCGGCCGACCTCGTGCGCACCGTGCGGGGCCGGCTCGACCACCGGGGCGAGGAGGTGCGCCCCTTCGACGAGGACGACGCCCGCGCCGCGGCCCGGTTCTTCGCCGAGGCCGGGATCAGCACCGTCGGCGTCTGCTTCCTGCACTCCTACGCGAACGACGCGCACGAGCGCCGCATGCTCGAGGTGATCCGCGAGGAGCACCCCGGCGCGGTCGTCTCGCTGTCGAGCGAGGTGCTGCGCGAGTACCGCGAGTACGAGCGCTCGGTGACCACGCTGGTCGACGCCGCGGTGAAGCCGAAGGTCGGCGCGTACGTCGGCAACATCCGCGCCCGCCTGGACGAGATCGCCCCCGGCGTGCCGTTCTACGTGATGAAGAGCAACGGCGGCGTGCTCTCGGCGCACGAGGTCGTGCACCAGCCGATCACCACGATGCTCTCCGGCCCCGCGGCCGGCGCCCTCGGCGCCGCGCTCATCGCGGGCACCGCGGGCTTCGACCGCGTGCTCACCTGTGACGGCGGCGGCACCTCCACCGACGTCACGGTGGTCATCGACGGCGAGCCGACCCTGACCACCGAGGGCTCGGTGGGCGACTACCCGTCCAAGATCCCGATGATCGACGTCGTCACCGTCGGCGCGGGCGGCGGCTCGATCGCCTGGCTGTCGCCGGAGGGCACGCTCAAGGTGGGCCCGAAGTCGGCCGGCGCCGACCCCGGGCCCATGTGCTACCCGGACGGCGGCGACCAGCCCACGGTCACCGACGCGCACGTCGTCCTCGGGCGCATCCCCCCGCACCTGCTCGGTGGGGAGATCCCGCTGTCGGTGGACGCCGCCGCCAAGGGCCTGACCGCCCTCGGCGCGGAGTTGGACCTCTCGCTGGAGCGCACGGCCACGGGCATCCTCGAGATCTCCGCGTGGAACCAGGCCAACGCGCTGCGCCAGGTGACCGTCGCCCGCGGCCTGGACGTCCGCGACTTCACGCTGACCACGTTCGGCGGCTCCGGGTCGCTGCTGGCCTGCCGGCTGATGGACATCCTCGGGCTCCCGCGGACGCTGGTGCCGCCGAACCCGGGCAACGTCAGCGCCTTCGGCCTGCTCACCGTCGACGTCCGCAACGACCACGTCCAGACGGCGATCCAGCGGCACGCCGACCTCGACCTGGACCGGGTGCGCGCCGTGTACGCCGACCTCGAGGGTCAGGCCCGGACCGCGCTGGACGGCGAGGGCTTCGCCCCCGACCAGCAGCGGGTGCAGCGCACCGCCGACCTGCGCTACGTGGGACAGGCGTTCGAGGTGCGGGTGCCGGTGGCCGACGGCGAGCTCGACGCGGGCGCCGCCGAGGCGGTCGCCCAGGCGTTCCACGCCGCGCACCGGCAGCTCTACGGCTACGACTTCGCCGACGACCCGCGCCAGGCCGTGGAGTGGGTGAACCTCCGGGTCAGCGGGATCGGCCCGATCCGCCGTCCGGACATGGTGGAGCTGACCGCGAAGGAGGGCGGGACGGACCGGGCCGTCACCGGCTCGCGCCGGGTGTTCTTCGACGACTGGGTCGACACCCCGACCTACGACCGGCCCGACCTCGGCCCCGGTGACGTGGTCAGTGGCCCGGCGGTCATCGAGGAGTTCGGCTCCACCGTGCCGGTGCACCCCGGCTTCCTCGCCACCGTCGACGCCCACGGCAACCTGCTGCTCACGAAGGAGACCGACCGATGAGCCTCACCGACGGCACGGTCCCCACCGACCCGGTGCTCGTCGAGATCGTCGCCGGCACGCTGGCCGCGATCGAGAAGGAGGTCGAGACCTCCATCGGGCGCACCTCACGGTCGCCGATGATCCGCGACGCGCACGACTTCCGGGCCGGCATCCACGACCGGCAGCTGCGCAAGCTCACCGGCCGCTCGTACTCGGCGCTCGTGCACCCGGTGGTGCGCGACTACCCGATCGAGACGATGAACGTCGGCGACGTCTTCTTCCACAACGACGTCTACCTCTCCGAGGGCGGGATCGGCCACCTGCCCGACCTGTGCGTCACCGTGCCGGTCTTCGCGCACGTGGACGGCGCCGAGCGGGTGGTCGCGTTCATCCAGGCGTTCGGCCACCACGACGACATCGGCGGCGCCGTCCCCGGGTCGATGCCGAGCGCGGCGACCAGCGTGTACGAGGAGGGCCTGATGGTCCCCCCGATCAAGCTGTGGGACCGCGGCGTGCCCAACGAGAGCGCGCTGAAGATCATGACCCGCAACTCGCGGATGCCCGACTCGCTGGCCGCCGACCTCGACGCCGAGTGCTCGGCGTGCCTGGCCGGCGCCCGGCGCCTGGGCGAGCTGTTCGACCGGTACGGGGTCGCGGCGGTCGAGGCGTGCTTCGACGCGATCCTGGCCAACTCCACCGAGGTCTACCGGCGGGAGATCCTGTCCCAGATCCCCGACGGTACCTACGTGTGGGAGGACTACGCCGAGCACGACGGCGTGGAGGAGCCGCAGCTGCACCGGCAGCGGATCACGCTGACCATGGACTCCGCCCGGGAGACCCCGCTGGTCATCGACTTCACCGGCACCGGCCCGCAGGCCAAGGGCCCGATCAACCACTGCGGGGACTACGCCGACGGCAACTTCCTCAAGAAGTGGCTCGCGCCGATCCTGCGCAACCTGGCCGAGACGCCGGAGCGGATGGCCGAGCTCGACGTCAACGAGGGCGTCGTGCCGCTGATCGAGATGCGCTTCCCGGAGAAGGGCACGCTGCTCACGCCCGTCTTCCCGGCGCCGACCAACGCCCGGACGTTCGTGATCCTGCGGCTGCTGGGCGTCCTCGCGGGCGTGCTGGCCAAGGCCACCGGCGGCCGCATGCCCGCCGACCAGGAGACGATCCGCTACACCGGCGTCTACGGCACCGACGCCGACGGCCAGCCCTACCTCATGCGCGAGGTGCTGGGCGGTGGCTCTGGCGGGCGGTACTACGCCGACGGCGAGGACACCATCCACGTCGTCCCCGACTCGCGGAACCTGCCGACGGAGTTCACCGAGGGCCGGTTCCCGCTGCGGGTGGAGCGGCTGGGCCTCGCGATGGACTCCGGCGGCCCCGGCCGCTACCGCGGCGGCTGCGGCTACGAGAAGCACATCCGGGTGCTCCGCGACGCGCACTTCATGTCCATCGCCGACCGCTCGATCCTCGCCTGCTGGGGCGTCAACGGCGGCAAGGCGGGCAAGCCGTTCCAGATCACCGTCGACCCGGGCGGCCCGGACGAGCACGACGTCGACGCGCTCGCCGACGCCGAGCCGCTGGCGGCCGGCACCGTCGTCCGCATCCGGACGACGGGCGGCGGCGGCTGGGGTGACCCGCTGGACCGGCCGGTCGACGAGGTCCTGCGCGACATCGCCTGGCGGAAGGTGTCGGTGACCGGCGCCCGGGAGGACTACGGCGTGGTGGTGCGCGGGGACGGGACCGCCGACGAGGCCGCGACCGAGGAGCTGCGGGCGTCGTTGCGGGCGGCCCGCACCGGCGAGGAGCCCTTCTTCGACCGCGGCCCGGGCTACGCGGTGCTCTCCGGCGGCGCGGCGTTCAACGAGTTCGACGTCCTCTGAGGACCCCCGCCGGGTCCGTCCTCCCGGCGTGCTCGTGCTCTGCGTGCCCTCGGCATGCAGAGCACGAGCACGCCAGGGGCATCAGGGTGTGTCCAGCCCGGTGCTGCCGGCCGGCGGCTTGACGTCGTCCCCGGTCTGGCCCTCGTCGCCGCGGTAGGTCGGGTGGTCGGTGTGGCGCGGGTCGTCGTCCCCGGCGCCCTCGACGTCCTCGGGGACCAGCGGCGTCTCGTGCAGGACGTTCTCGCGCGCCTGGTCGCGGTCGGTGCCCGGTACCTCGGTCATGGCGACCTCCTCATCTCGGGGCCGCTCACCTACCCGGCCCCCGCTGCGCTACCCGGCTCGTTCGCTGCCGGTGAACGGCCGGCCAGCCACCGGGCGGTGGCGTCGTCGGCGGGCAGGAACGCCTCCACCGACAGCTCGGCGGCGGTGAGGTCGACCGCGGTCCCGAACGTGGTGACCGTGCTGAGGAAGCTCAGCACGTCGTCCCCGTGCCGCACGCGCAGCGGCACGGCGATGCCGTCGGGCGGGCGGCGGTCGAAGCCGCCGGGCAGCGCCGCGAGCTCCCGGTGCAGGGCGGCGAGAGCCGGGTCGGCGGTCAGGTGCGCCTCCCGGGCCAGGCGGGCGAGCAGGTGGGTGCGCCACTGCGGCAGGTTCAGGATCCGGGGCGCCAGCCCGCGGGGGTGCAGGCCGAGCCGCAGCACGTTCACCGGCGGCTCGAGCAGCGCCGGGTCGGCCCCCTCGGTGAGCAGCGCGATGCTGCGGTTGGCCGCGACCAGGTGCCAGCCGCGGTCGACGGCCAGGGCCGGGTAGGGCTCGTGGGCGGCCAGCACGCGGTCCAGGGCCGTGCGGACGGCGGCCATGTCCGGGTCCTCCAGCCGGCGGCGTCCGTAGACCGGGGCGTACCCGGCCGCGAGCAGCAGCTCGTTGCGCTCACGCAGCGGCACCTCGAGCTGCTCGGCCAGGTGCAGCACCATCTCGCGGCTGGGCCGGGCCCGGCCGGTCTCCACGAAGCTCAGGTGCCGGGTGGAGACCCCCGCTTCACTCGCGAGGTCCAGCTGGGACAGCCGGCGCCGCTGCCGCCAGTCGCGCAGCAGCTCGCCGACCGACGGTCGCGCCTCGACGGCTGTCATGTCCTCGACGCTAGCGACGGAGAGCCTCGGCGTCGCTTACCTGGCAGGTAATCGACCTGCCTCGCCGGCGGGGTCACGGTGGTCGCCATGACCACGACAACCCGCCCCGCTCCGCTCCCCCTGCTCCGGCCGGCGCTGCGGCTCGACGCCGTCGTCACCGGGCTCAACGGCGCCGCGTACCTGCTCGCCGCCTCTCCCCTCGCCGACCTGCTCGGCCTGCCCGCCGGCTGGCTGCGCGGGATCGGGGTGTTCCTGCTGGCCTTCGCCGCCGCGGTGTGGCTGGTCGGCACCCGCCCCGCCCCGGCCGCCGTCCGCACGGTGGTGACGGCCAACGCCCTGTGGGCAGCCGGCAGCGTCGTCGTCGTGCTGGCCGGCCTCGGCTCGCCCACGACCGTCGGCGCCGTCTGGCTGGTGCTGCAGGCCCTCGTCGTCGCCGCCTTCGCCGTCCTGCAGGCCGCCGGCCTGCGCCGCAACTGACCCACGACAGGAGACCGACCATGACCGCATCGCCCGACCTGGCCACCCGCTACCTCGCGGCCTGGAACGAGACCGACCCGGCCGCGCGCCGCACCGCCGTCGAGGAGCTGTTCACCGAGGACGCCCGCTACACCGACCCGCTGGCCGACGTGGCGGGACGGGACGCGATCGAGGCGACCATCGCCGCCGTCCAGGCACGGTTCCCCGGCTTCGTGTTCCGCCTCGCCGGCCCCGTGGACGCCCACCACGACCAGGTGCGTTTCACGTGGCACCTCGGCCCCGAGGGGCAGGAGGCGCCGATCGCCGGGTTCGACGTCGCGGTGACCGACGGCGACGGGCGGATCCGCGCCGTCCTGGGCTTCCTCGACCGGGTGCCGGCCGCCGCCTGACCCCGGACCGGGCCGGTGGTCCCCTGCGGGGGGCCACCGGCCTCGTCGCGGGTCAGCCCGCCTCGACCCGCCACGAGCCGACGGCGGTCATCGCCGCCGGTGCCACCACCTGCGACGCGGCGGCGGAGTCGCCGGGACCTCCACCGGCGGGGGCGGCGGCGGGCGGGTGGCCCGCCAGTGCTCGAGCAGCGCGTCGAGGTCGGCCAGGCCGGGCACGGGCGCCCAGCGGCTCTCCTGCGGACGGCGCCAGAAGGCCTGGACGCGGGCGTTGAAGTCGTCGACCACCGCGCGCACGGCCGCCTCCGAGGGCAGCCCCGCCACGCGCTCGGGGAGCTCGTCGCGCTCCTTGCGCAACGCCATGCCGGGCGGCAGCAGGTCGCGCGGGTCGGCCTGCTGCCGGCGCGCCCACTCCAGGGCCCACTCGTAGCTGCTCTGCTCCCGCTCCCGCCGGCGCAGCGGCCGGCCGGCACCCTCGAGGTCCGCGAAGGCCCCGCGGGCCTGGGCCTGGGTGATCTGCTGGTCGACCCAGGTCTCGAAGGACATGCCCGGTGGTCTGCGCTCGGTCATCCCCTCCAGGGTGACACCGGGAGCGGTCCGCCCGCCCGGTCCTCGGCCCGATCCGTCTCCGTCCTCCAGCCGCTCCGTCCCGGTCCCCGTTCGATCATGGACCTGCGACGGCGACACGCCGGTCACCGTCAGGATGTCGCGTCCCGATCCCATGATCGTTGGAGCGGCCCTCTGCAGGGGCCCGCCGCGAGCTCGCGAGGGGTGGGGCGGAGGGTCCTCCTCAGGCGGCGCGGAGGGGGCGCAGCGCGGCGGTGACCCGCTGCAGCTCGTCGAGCATCGCCGTGCCGCCGGCCGTCAGCTCGGCGTTGGGCACGAACTCCTCGTCCTCGTCGAGGAACTGGGCGAAGAACGGGACCGACACCGCCTCGACCACCGGCAGCACCCGCAGGGCGCCGAGCACCGGCTTGAGCGCGCTCGACGCGCGCAGGCCGGCCGAGACGCCGCCGTAGGTCACCAGGCCGGCCGCCTTGTCGGCCCACTCGGCGGAGAGGAAGTCCAGGGCGTTCTTCAGCGCACCCGGGAAGGAGTGGTTGTACTCCGGGGTCACGAAGACGAACGCGTCGGCGCGGGAGACCGTCGCGCTCCAGTCCTTGGTGTGCTGGTGGACGTACTGCTGCAGCCGCGGGTGGTCGGGCTCGTCGAACACCGGCAGCCCGACCTCGGCGAGGTCGACCAGCTCGACGTCGAAGCCCCCGTGCTCCTCCGCCAGGCGGGCCACCCACCGGGCGACGGCGAGACCGCGGCGACCGGGCCGGGTGCTGGCGGCGATGACCTGCAGGACGGGACGGGACACGGAGAGCTCCTCTCGATCGCTTCGTTGAGCTCTCAACCGCAGGATGGTCCACCGATTCCCCACTGTGGCGCAAAGCGCACCGACCCGACCCTCACGTCAGGGTAGGGTCGGACCCGCTCTCCCCCGGCTGCGACGACGCCCCGCGGGTGCACGCATCCCCTCGCCGCCGAACCGGAGTAGACCCGTGCCCTCCCTGCGCCCGACCCGCCCGGCCTGGCTGTCCCCGACCGTGGCCCGCACCGAGGTGCTGGCCGGCCTCGTGGTCGCGCTGGCCCTCATCCCCGAGGCGATCAGCTTCTCGATCCTGGCCGGCGTCGACCCCCGCGTCGGGCTGTTCGCGTCCTTCACGATGGCCGTCGTCATCTCGTTCACCGGTGGCCGCCCGGCGATGATCAGCGCCGCCACCGGCGCGATCGCCCTGGTCGTCGCCCCGCTCGCCCGCGACCACGGGCTCGAGTACCTGCTGGCCGCGGTGGTCCTCGGCGGCGTGTTCCAGGTCCTGCTGGCCGCCGTCGGCGTGGCCCGGCTGATGCGGTTCGTCCCGCGCAGCGTGATGGTCGGCTTCGTCAACGCGCTGGCGATCCTCATCTTCACCGCGCAGCTGCCGCACCTGGTGGGCGTCCCCTGGCTGGTCTACCCGATGGCCGCCGCCGGACTGGCGATCATCTTCCTGCTGCCGCGCCTCACCACCGTCGTCCCGGCGCCACTGGTGGCGATCGTCGTGCTCACCGGCCTGACCGTCGCGGCGGGCGTGTCCGTCCCGGACGTCGGTGACCAGGGCGAGCTGCCCGGCAGCCTGCCGTTCCTCGCGCTGCCCGACGTGCCGTTCACCCTCGAGACGCTCACGATCATCGCGCCGTACGCCCTGGGCGTCGCGTTCGTCGGGCTCCTGGAGTCCCTGATGACCGCCAAGCTGGTCGACGACATCACCGACACCCACTCGGACAAGACCCGCGAGTCCTGGGGGCAGGGCGTGGCCAACATCGTCACCGGCTTCTTCGGCGGCATGGGCGGCTGCGCGATGATCGGCCAGACCATGATCAACGTGCGGTCCGGCGCGCGGACACGGCTGTCGACCTTCCTCGCCGGCGTCCTCCTGCTGGTCCTCGTGGTCGTCCTCGGCGACGTCGTCGCGGTGATCCCGATGGCCGCGCTCGTGGCGGTGATGGTGTTCGTGTCGATCGCGACCTTCGACTGGCACAGCCTGCGCACCCTGCCCCGGATGCCGCGCAGCGAGACCGCGGTGATGCTCACGACCGTCGCCGGCACCCTGCTCACGCACAACCTGGCCGTCGGGGTCGGCGCCGGCGTCCTCGTGGCGTGCGTCCTCTTCGCGCGCCGCGTCGCCCGCCTCGCCGAGGTCAGCAGCGTCCCGAGCCCGGACGGCAGCCGGGTCTACACCGTGCAGGGGGCGCTCTTCTTCGCCTCCAGCAACGACCTCCACACCCAGTTCGACTACGCCGGGGACCCGCAGCACGTGGTCATCGACCTGTCCCGGGCCTCGGTCTGGGACGCCTCCACCGTCGCCGCGCTCGACGCGATCACCCACAAGTACGCCAGCCGCGGGAAGACCGTCGAGATCACCGGCCTGACCGGGCACTCGGCCGACCGGTACGAGCGGCACACCGGTCAGCTCGCCGGGGCGCACTGATGGCTGCCCGCCTGCTCCAGATCGGCCAGGTCGCCGAGCGCACCGGGCTGAGCCTGCGCACCATCCGCTTCTACGAGGAGAGCGGGCTGGTCGTGCCGACCGCCCGCAGCGAGGGCGGGTTCCGGCTCTACAGCTCCGAGGACGTCGCCCGGCTCGAGGTGGTCAAGCGGATGAAGCCGCTCGGCTTCTCCCTCGAGGAGATGCGTGAGCTGCTCACCCTGCTCGCCGACCTGGCGGCGGCCACCGGGACGGACCGCGACCGGCTCCTCGACCGGCTCCGGGT
The DNA here is from genome assembly GCF_054050175.1 of Geodermatophilus sp. SYSU D00697. NCBI lineage: Bacteria > Bacillati > Actinomycetota > Actinomycetes > Geodermatophilales > Geodermatophilaceae > Geodermatophilus > Geodermatophilus sp. SYSU D00697. Next base: position 4,790 of record NZ_JBJGYV010000049.1, on the reverse strand, counting down.
GTTCCACGAGGCCGCCCGGGTCCGGGTCGACGCGCTGCGCGCCGAGCTCGCCGTCGCCGAGGACTTCGCCGGCACCCTCGCCGACCGCCTGGCCACCGAGCGCACCTGACCCGCCCCGTTCCCCCATCGTGACTTGACCGTCCGCGCGGGAACGTGCGTCCCGCCCGGTCCCTCGCGGAGGGTGGCGACCTGCCACGAAGGGGTGAACACCGAGCTCAGCGCCCTGCGGGACGGCAGCGGACGCCCCAGGCTGGCCGACGTGCCACTGTCCGTCCCCGGCCTGCCCGACCTGCCGCCCGAGCTGGCCGGGCCGGTGGCGGTGGAGCTGGCCAAGCCCGTCCGGGACATCCCGCGGGCCGACGCGCTGCCCGGCGGCGTGGTCTACGAGCCCAAGTGGGACGGCTACCGCCTGGTCGTCGTCCGCACCGGCGGCACCACCCGGCTGTGGTCCAAGCAGGGCCGTGACCTCACCGCCCGCTTCCCCGACGTGGCCGCCGCGGCGGTGGCCCAGGTGCCCGCCGGCACGGTGGTGGACGGCGAGGTCGTCGTGTGGAACGGGTCGCGGCTGGACTTCGGGCTGCTCCAGCGCCGGATGGTGACCGCGCCCGGCCGGATGAGCGCACTGGTGGCCGCCGCCCCGGCCTCCTACGTCGCCTTCGACCTGCTCGCCCTCGGCGGGGTGGACCTGCGCGGTCGCCGGCTGCGGGAGCGCCGGGCGGCGCTGGAGGAGCTGGCCGCCCGCTGGGCGCCGCCGCTGCAGCTCTCCCCGGCCACCACCGACCGCGCCGAGGCCGAGCAGTGGTCCACCGAGTGGCGCGCCGCCGGGGTGGAGGGGCTGGTCGCCAAGGGTGCGGCCACCCGCTACGCGCCCGGCCGGCGGGAGTGGGTGAAGGTCAAGTCCTGGGAGACCACCGAGGTCGTCGCCGGCGGGGTCATCGGCCCGGTCGAGCGACCCAGCCAGCTGGTGGCCGGCCGCTACCGGGACGGCGAGCTGGTGGTGGTCGGGCGCACCAGCCCGCTGGCGCCGGAGCAGGCCGCCGAGCTGGCCGCCGTCCTCCGCCCCGCCGGGCCCGGGCACCCGTGGCCGGACCGGATCGGCACCGGCCGTTTCGGCGGCGGCCGGCTGTCGGTGCCGCTCACCCGGGTGCGGCCGGACGTCGTCGTGGAGGTCAGCGCCGACGCCGCGCTGCAGGCCGGCGTGTTCCGCCACCCCCTGCGCTTCGTGCGGGTGCGCCCCGACCTCGTCCCGGAGGACGTGCCCGGGGTCTGACCGGGCGCCCGTGGCCGCGCCGCCCGACGCGGTCGCGGCCGGGCGCGCACGGCCGATGAGTTCCGGCGGGGTCGCGAGTCGGTCCTGGTGACCGTCGTACGCCGCCGCCCGGCACGAGATCCCACGGAGGACGCCATGACCACCGCGCCCGGGAACCCGACCACCGCGCTGCCCGGCCGCCCGCCCGTCGTCGACCTGGCCACCTGGCAGGCCGCCCGGCAGGAGCTCCTGGTCCGCGAGAAGGCCCACACCCGCGAGGGCGACGCCCTGGCCGCGGCCCGCCGCCGGCTGCCGATGGTCGAGTTCGACGGGACGGTCGAGGTCGTCGGACCCGCCGGCCCGGTCCCGTTCCTGGAGCTGTTCCAGGGCCGCGACGAGCTCGTTGTCTACAAGCACATGTGGTACGACGGCGCGCCGCACCAGGGGCAGTGCGAGGGCTGCACCATGACGACCTGGCAGCTGCGGGACACCGTGTACCTCGAGGCCCGCGGCGTCTCGTTCGCCGTCCTCACCACGGGCCGGTGGGACGAGGTGGCCGCCTACGTCGAGTTCATGGGCTACACCCAGCCCTGGTACTCGGTCCGCGACGTGGCCGAGCCGGTCGGCGGGGAGATGGGGTTCCTGACCAGCTTCCTGCGCGACGGCGACCGTGCGTTCCTCACCTACTCCACGACCGGCCGCGGCAACGAGCCGGTCGCCGGGTCCTTCGGCCTGCTCGACAGGACGCCCTACGGCCGCGGAGAGACGTGGGAGGACAAGCCCGAGGGCTGGCCCGAGGGGAACCACGCGTGCTGGTACTGGCGCTCGGACGCCGACGGGAACCCCACCTGGGGCCCGACCAGCCGCCCCGTACCGCAGTGGACCCGCCCCGGCGCGACCCCCGAGGCGACCCTCGGCCGGCACGGCGCCCACCACTGACCCGTCGCCGTCGCGGGCGTCACGGTTCCTGCGGCACCCGGCCGAGCGCGACCAGCAGGCGACGCAGCAGCCCGGCGAGCTGCTCGCGGTCGTCCTCGGTGAGCCCGGCGAGGAGCCCGCGCTCGGTCTCCAGGTGGTCGGGCAGGGCGGCGTCCAGCGCGGCGCGGCCGGCGTCGGTGAGCGTGACGACGACGGCCCGCCCGTCGGCCTCGCTGCGCCCCCGGGTGATCAGGCCCTTCTCCTCCAGCCGGTCCAGCCGCTGGGTGATCGCGCCGGAGGTCACCAGCGCGGTGCGCATGAGCGCGGTCGGGGTGAGCTGGTAGGGCTCCCCCGCCCGGCGCAGCGCGGCGAGCACGTCGAAGGAGGGCGCGTCCAGGCCGTGCCGGGCGAAGGTGGCCCGCTGGGCGAGGAAGACCTCGCGCTGCAGCTGGGAGATCCGGCCGATGACGCCCATCGGGCTGCAGTCGAGGTCGGGACGCTCCCGGCCCCACTGCTCGAGGATCAGGTCGACCGCGTCCCCCACCCGGGTCACGCTAGTGCGCTCGGTCACCGCCCGGTCACCGTTCCGGCCCGCCCGGCGCCGCGAGGGACGCCAGGTGCTCGGCGTAGGTGCGGGGCGGCCGGCCCAGCAGCGCGGTGAGGACCCGCGGGCTGCCGACGAAGCCGTGCGCCCGGTAGTGGTCGAACATCAGCCGGCGGCAGCGCCCGGCATAGGCGGCCGGCACCTCCCCCCGCGGGACGACGTCCTCCGCGGTCACGTCCCGGCCGAGGTGTGCCGCGACCAGGTCGGCCAGGCGCGGCGCGGTCAGCGGCTCGGGCCCGGCCGCCTCGAAGGTCCCGCCGTCCAGGCCCTCCTCGGTGAGCAGCACCGCCGCGGCCTCGGCGACGTCGGACAGGTCGACCAGCGACTGCGCCGTCCGCAGGCCCCAGGGGCTGCGCAGCCGGCCGGTGCGCGCCGCGTCGGCCACCGAGTCGTCGAGGTTCTGCGCGTAGGCGCACGGCTGCAGCACCCGCCAGGCCAGGCCGGAGGCGTCGAGGGCCTCCTCGGCGCGGTCCTTGGCCGCGTGGTGCGGCATCGTCCGGGCCTGGGGCCGCAGGACGGAGTGGTAGACGACCCGACGGACGCCGGCCCGGCGCGCCTCGCCGAACAGCGCGGGAGCCCCCTCGGCCTCGTCCGGGTCGAAGTTCGGCCAGATCAGGTACAGCGCGTCGGCGCCGGCCAGGAGGTCGGCCCACGGCAGCGGCTGGGTCAGCTCCGCGACCGCGACCTGCGCGCCCAGCGCGGTCAGCTCCGGCCGCGGGCCCCGACGGGAGACGACGGCACGCACCGCCTCCCCGCGCGCCCGCAGGGCCGAGACGACGGCGGTGCCGGTCTGCCCGCCCGCCGCCGTCACCACGATCACGCGGATACCTCAGCAGTGAGGTATCTACCGAGTCAAGGACCGGGTCTCAGGACAGGCGGGTGCTCAGCCGCACGCAGAGACCGTCGGGGCCGGGGAGCAGGTCCACCGAGTCCCACAGCTTTCGCGCCAGCCACAGGCCCATGCCGCCGCGGCTCAGGTCGGCGCCGTGAGCCGGCTGGAAGCCGGAGAGCGGATCGCCGAAGGTGGTCCCGGAGTCGGTGATGGTGCAGACCATCCGGGTCCCGTCGGTCCACATCCGTGCGGAGACCGGACGCCGGCCGTGCCGGAACGCGTTGGCCGCCACCTCGCTGGTGGCCAGGTGCAGGTCCTCGCGCTGCTCGCGGTCGGGCACCCGGGTGGCGAGGACCGCGCCGATCGCGTGGCGCAACCCGGCCAGGGTGGGGGCGTCGTCGACGACGAGCACCGGTGGGGTGTCCTCCACCGGCTCGCGCGGCGCCGGCAGGCCCGCGAGGTACTCGGCCGGGTCGCGGTAGTGGGGGCTGACCGTCCGCCCGCCGGGGGACACCAGCTCCGGGTGCGTCCGGGTGGCCGTCTCGACCACCTCGGGCGGCAACGTCCGGCGGTCGTAGAGGCACGTCGCGGTCAGCGGGCAGCCGTCCAGCAGCGCGTTCACCGCGGCCTCGTAGCGCTGCCCCTCGCGCCAGGTGGCCGGCTCCGGACCGAACTCGGTCTGGCCCAGCACCCGCAGCCAGCCCGAGGGGGTGGTCGCCGCACGGTCGAGCAGCTGCCGGGTGGCGCCGATGGCATCCGGTGCCCGGGTGTCCAGCAGCGAGACGCGGGCGTCGGTCTCCACGCTGCCGGCCCGCTCGCCGAGGGCACCGGCGACCAGCGCGGCGGTCTCCGGCCCGCAGGACAGCACGGTGAGGTCGCCGGCGCGCAGGCCCTCCTCCACGAAGGGGACGGCCACGGCCAGCAGCTCGTCCTCCGAGCCGACGAGGGCGGCGGCGTGCGGCCGGGTGCTGTGCCGGCGACCGGGCAGGACGTGCTGTGCGCGCAGCGCGGCACGCTCCTCTGCCCGGTGGTGCACCGTTCCCGTCCTCTTCCTGGCCGTGGGGGGGGGGGGGGGGGGGGGGGGGGGGGGGGGGGGGGGGGGGGGGGGGGGGGGGGGGGGGGGGGGGGGGGGGGGGGGGGGGGGGGGGGGGGGGGGGGGGGGGGGGGGGGGGGGGGGCGGGCGCCCG
>NZ_JBJGYV010000048.1:0-24812 GCF_054050175.1 Geodermatophilus sp. SYSU D00697 | reverse complement strand
ACGACCTGGTCGGCCACAGCCTGTCGCTCTTCGGGGTCAAGCGGTTGGTGGCCGGTCGGATGGCGTAGGGCGACCCGGCGGGGGCCCGCGCCGAGATGGCCGACGTGGAGACCGCCGCCCGCCGGGCGCTGGCCGACGTGCGCGAGGCGGTGAGCGGCTACCGGCAGATCGGCGTCGCGCTCGCCCTCGCCGAGGCCCGCGCCGCGCTCTCCGCCGCGGGGATCACGCTGCGCCCGCCGCGCACCGTGCCGCCGCTGCCCGGCCCGGTGGACGCCGTCCTCGGCTGGGTGGTCCGCGAGGGGACCACCAACGTGCTGCGGCACAGCGGCGCCCGCACGGTCACCGTCGACCTCGGGGTCACCGACGCCCGCGCGGTGCTGACCATGACCGACGACGGGCGCGGTCCCGGAGAGCAGGGCCCTGGCGCGGGCGCGGGGCTGTCCGGGCTCGAGGAGCGGCTGGCCGGGCTCGACGGCCGGCTGGAGACCGGCGCCGCCCCCGGGGGCGGGTTCCGGCTCGCCGCGGAGGTGCCGGTCGCGGCCCGGGTGGCGGCGCCGTGATCCGGGTGCTGATCGCCGAGGACCAGACCATGGTCCGGGGGGCGCTGCGCGCGCTGCTCGAGCTGGAGGAGGACATCGACGTCGTCGCCGAGGTGGGCCGCGGCGACCAGGTGGTGGACGCGGCCCGCGAGCACCGGCCCGACGTCGCGCTGCTCGACATCGAGATGCCCGGCTGCGACGGCATCGAGGCGGCCCGGGAGCTGGCCGGGGCGGTGCCCACCTGCCGGGCGGTCGTGCTCACCACCTTCGGCCGGCCGGGGTTCCTGCGCCGGGCCATGGAGGTGGGCGCCGCGGGGTTCCTGGTCAAGGACTCGCCGGTCGCCGAGCTGGCCCGCGCCATCCGCGCGGTGGTGGCCGGGGAGCGGGTCATCGACCGCGACCTGGCCGCGGCGGCGCTGGCCCTGGGCGCGACGCCGCTGTCGACGCGGGAGGCCGACGTGCTCCGGGAGGCCGCGGACGGCGCGACCGTCGCCGACATCGCCCGTCGGCTGTTCCTCTCCGAGGGGACGGTGCGCAACTACCTGTCCTCGGCGATCGGCAAGACCGGCGCCCGGACCCGCGTCGAGGCCGCCCGCGTGGCCGAGGAGAAGGGCTGGCTGTAGGAGGACCCCCGAGCCCCCCACCGCTCGCAGGCGCGGCGGGACCCTGCACAGGGGCCGTCAGTCCCGGGGACCAGGCACCGGGGGCTGGGCGGGGATCGCCTCGGTGGTCGGGCCGGTGGGCTCGGCCGGCATCAGCGCGTCGAGGTCGAGCACCCGGACGTGGATGACGTTGCGCTGCTGCAGCGCTGCCCGCAGGGCCCGGTGGAGGCCGTCCTCGAGGTAGAGCTCCCCGTGCCACTGGACGGCGTGGGGGAACAGGTCGCCGTAGAAGGTCGAGTCGTCGGCCAGCAGGGTGTCCAGCGCCAGTTCGCTCTTGGTCGTGACGAGGGTGTCGAGCCGGATCTGCCGGGGCGGGATCATGGCCCAGTCCCGCGTGGAGAGGCCGTGGTCGGGATAGGGCCGGCCGGTGCGGACCGCTTTGAAGATCAGGTTCCCGACCTCCTCTCTGCGGGCCCCCGTGAGAGGGCGTCGAACCGTCGTCAGCCTATCGGCCGGCGTCGCCGGGGCCGGGGGCCTGCCCGGGTGCACGACGTCCCCCGGTCGCGCGAGCCACGCGACTCGGTCCGGTGTCCGACGTATGCTGGACTGGCACTCTGTCCGTGCGAGTGCCAGCCGTCCGAGCGGCCGTCGACCGGTACGGGGAGGTGTCACCGTGGCGCACGACGAGCGCCGCCTGCAGGTCCTGCGGGCCATCGTCCAGGACTACGTCTCGACCAACGACCCGGTGGGCAGCAAGGCCCTCGCCGAGCGACACGACCTCGGCGTCTCACCCGCCACCATCCGCAACGACATGGCCGTGCTCGAGGAGCAGGGCTACATCACCCAGCCGCACACCAGTGCCGGCCGGGTGCCCACCGACAAGGGCTACCGGCTCTTCGTCGACCGGCTCTCGGCGCTCAAGCCGCTGTCGGTGGCCGAGCGCAAGGCCATCGAGCGCTTCCTCGACGGCGCCCTCGACCTGCACGACGTCCTCAGCCGGACGGTCCGCCTGCTCGCCCAGCTGACCCACCAGGTCGCCGTCGTCCAGTACCCGACGCTGTCGCGCAGCTCGGTGCGCCACCTCGAGGTGGTGCAGGTGGCCAACTCCCGGCTGCTGCTGGTGCTGATCACCGACACCGGCCGGGTCGAGCAGCGCGTCGTCGAGTGCCCGGTCGACGTCGACCGCGACGACGTCGCCGAGCTGCGCAGCTTGCTGAACACCGCGTTCAGCGGGGCCAAGCTGGCCGACGCCGGGAGCCGGGTGCCCGACCTGCTCGACACCGCTCCGCCGCACCTGCGCCCGCTGGTGGCCGCGGTGAGCGCCGCCCTGATCGAGACCCTCGTCGAGCCCCGCGAGGACCGGCTGATCGTCGGCGGGACGGCGAACCTGGCCCGCGAGGCACGCGAGTTCCCCGGCAACCTGCGCCTGCTGCTGGAGGCGTTGGAAGAACAGGTCGTGGTCCTGCGGTTGATCAGCGAGGTGGACACCGGCGGCGCGGTGCTCGTGCGCATCGGCGAGGAGAACGCGCACGAGGCGCTCACCGGTGCGTCGGTGGTCTCCGTGGGGTACGGCTCCGCGGACCGCGCGCTCGGTGGCCTGGGCATCGTCGGCCCCACCCGCATGGACTACCCAACGAACATGGCCGCGGTCCGCGCCGTGGCCCGCTACGTCGGCCAGATCCTGGCCGAGAGCTGAGGCTGAGACTTCTCGATGGCAACCGACTACTACGGCGTCCTCGGGCTCTCCCGCGGCGCCAGCGACGCGGAGATCAAGAAGGCCTACCGCCGGCTGGCCCGCGACCTGCACCCCGACGTCAACCCCGACCCCGGTGCCAAGGAGCGCTTCCAGGAGGTCAGCCGCGCCTACCAGGCGCTGACCGACCCGGACAAGCGCCGCATCGTCGACCTCGGCGGCGACCCGTTCGACAGCGGCGCCGGTGCGGGTGCGGGCGGGCCGTTCGCGGGTGCCGGGTTCGGTGGCCTCGGCGACATCATGGACGCCTTCTTCGGCGGCGGGGCCACCGCCCGGGGCCCGCGCAGCCGCGTCCGTGCCGGCGGGGACGCGCTGATCCGGATCGACCTCGACCTCGACGAGACGGTGTTCGGCACCACCCGGGAGATCACGGTCGACACCGCGGTCCTCTGTGACGCGTGCACCGGCGCCGGCACCGCGCCGGGGACGCACGCCACCACCTGCGTCACCTGCGCCGGCCGCGGCGAGGTGCAGAGCGTGCAGCGCTCCTTCCTCGGCCAGGTGGTCTCCTCGCGCAGCTGCCCGACCTGCGCCGGCACCGGCCAGGTCATCCCCGAGCCGTGCCCCAAGTGCGGCGGCGACGGGCGGGTCCGGGCGCGGCGCACCATCCCGGTCAAGGTGCCGGCCGGCGTCGAGGACGGCATGCGCATCCGGCTGACCGGCCACGGCGAGGTCGGCCCCGGCGGCGGCCCGGCCGGCGACCTCTACGTCGAGATCAACGAGAACCCGCACCCGGTCTTCACCCGGGACGGCGAGGACCTGCACTGCCGGGTCACGCTGCCCATGACCGCCGCCGCGCTCGGCACCACCCTCACGCTGGAGACCCTCGACGGCGAGGAGGAGGTCGACATCCGGCCCGGCACGCAGTCGGGCAGCGTGCTGACCCTCCGCGCGAAGGGCGCGCCGCGGCTGCGCGCCACCGGGCGCGGCAACCTGCTCGTGCACGTCGAGGTGGAGACCCCGACCCGTCTCGACGCCGAGCAGGAGAAGCTGCTGCGGGAGCTCGCCGCCCTGCGCGGCGAGGACCGTCCGGCGGCGTCCCACTCGGAGGAGCACGGGGGGCTGTTCTCCCGCGTGCGTGACGTGTTCAAGTGATCCCGCGGCCGGACCCAGCGGTGTCGACGTGGCCGACGAGCGCCGGCGAGGAGGGCACGTGAGCGTGGTGACCGACGACCGCGTGCCCGAGCTCGACGGCGCGCCGCTGTTCCTGCTCGACGAGCTGCCCGACGCCGAGCAGCTGCTCGTCGACGGCGCCGAGGGCCGGCACGCCGTCGACGTCCTGCGGCTGACCGTGGGTGAGCGGGTGCGGGTGGGTGACGGCCGGGGGACCGTCGCCGAGGGCGAGGTCGCCTCCGCCGGGCCGGAGGGCCTGCGGGTCGCGGTCTCCGCCCGGCACGAGGTGCCCCCGCCGGCGCTGGAGCTGGTCCTGGTGCAGGCGCTGCCCAAGGGCGAGCGCGGTCCGCTGGCGGTGGAGCTGGCCACCGAGCTCGGCGTCGACCGGATCGTGCCGTGGGCGGCGTCGCGCTGCGTCACCCGCTGGCGCGAGGACCGGGCGGCCAAGGGCGTGGCGAAGTGGCGGGCCGCCGCGCGGACGGCCAGCAAGCAGTCCCGGCGCCCGCGGGTGCCCGAGGTCACCGACCTGATGACCACCCGTCAGGTGTGCGGGGCGCTGGCCGACGTCGACCTGGCCCTGGTGCTGCACGAGCAGGCCCGCCACCCGCTGGCGCGGCTCGAGCTGCCGACGTCCGGCACCGTCGCGGTCATCGTCGGCCCCGAGGGCGGCCTCTCCGACGGCGAGGTCGTCGCCCTGGCCGCCGCCGGTGCGCGTCCGGTGCGGCTGGGCCCCGAGGTGCTGCGCACCTCCACCGCGGGGGCCGCGGCGCTGGCCGCCCTGTCGGTCCGCACCCGCTGGGCGTGAGCCCGCGCCACGATCAGGGACCCTGATCGTGGCGTGTCCTCCCTCACCGCAGACCGTGGGGGAGGACACTCGACGATCAGGTCACCTGATCGCGGCCGACCTCAGCGCAGCGCGGCGCGCGCCCGGTCGCTGACCAGGTCGACGGCGAAGGTCAGGACGACGACCGCGGCGAGCACCGTGGTCACCGCCGCCCAGTCGAACGCGGCCAGCTCCGAGGCCAGGAGCGCGCCGAGCCCGCCGGCGCCGAGCAGCCCGACCAGGACCGTGTCGCGGATGACCACCTCCCAGCGGTAGAGCGCGTAGGCCAGCACCGGTCCGGCCGCGAGGGGCAGGACGCCGTACAGCCACGCCGCCGCGGGACGGGCCCCCGACGCGGTCAGCGCCGCCCGCGGCCGCGGGTCCAGCTCCTCGGTGGCCTCCGCGGCCAGCCGGCCGAGCACGCCGAGCGTGTAGACCCCGAGCGCCAGCGCGCCGGGCAGCACCCCCGGCAGGAGCACGAACAGCAGCACGAGCGCCCACACCGGCGGCGGCACCGCGCGCAGCAGGAGCAGCCCCACCCGCACCAGCGCGCCCACGACCTGCCGACCGGGCCGGAGCCGCCCCGCCGGGCGGGCCGCGACACCGGCCACCAGCACCGCTCCCAGGGTGGCCACGGCGATCGCGATCACCGACATCTGCACGGTGTCGACCGCCACGGAGCCGATCTGGCGCAGCAGGCCGCCGTCGGTGGCCGGCGGCCAGGCCGCGCCCAGCACGGAGGACAGCTGCTCGGTGGTCCGGGCCGAGACCAGTGCCGCCGGGGACAGCGCCAGGTACCACCACGACCAGCCGGCGAGCAGCAGGGCCCCGGCGACCGCAGCGGCCGCCACGGGGTCCCGCCGACGGGACGGCGGGGGCGCGGCCAGCCGACGGCGCACCCCGCGCCCGACGACGTCGGCGACCAGGCACAGCAGCGCCAGCGCGTACACGGCGCTCCACACCTGGTCCCAGCGCAGCGACGCGAACGACAGCGACAGCTGGTAGCCCAGCCCCCCGGCGCCGATCAGGCCCAGGACCACCGCCGAGCGCACCGCGCACTCCAGCCGGTAGAAGGAGTACGAGAGCAGCCCGCCCGCCGCGGCGGGCAGCAGCGCGTAGAGCGCGGCCGGGAGCCGTCCGGACCCGGCCGCCAGCAGTGCCGCGTAGCTGCCGCGGGGGACCTCGTCGACCAGGTCGGCGAAGACCTTGGCGGTCACCGCCCCGTAGGGCAGGCCGATCGCGAGCACGCCGACCCACGGGTCCAGGCCCAGCAGGTTGACCAGCAGCAGCCCCCACACCACCTCGTGCAGGCCCCGCGGGACGGCGAGGACCCCGCGGGCGGCCAGCCAGCCGAGCCGGCGCCGTCCCCAGGTGGTGCGGGAGACCAGCACCGCCCCGACCGCACCGAGCACCAGGGCCAGGGCGGTGCCGGCCGCGGCGTAGGCGACGGTGACCAGCACCGACCGGGCCAGCACCCCGAGGAACTCCGCGTCGAGGGCGGGGGAGAGGGCTGCCCCGGCGAACCGGCCGACCTGCGCGGTGCCGTCGCGGTTGACCACCGGGCCGCTGAACAGCCCGGCTCCGGCCAGCGACCACAGCAGGACGGCGGCCCCGCCGGCCGCCCACAGCCACCGGCGGCGGTCCCGCCGCAGCGAGGGCGTCACCGGGGCGGCCGGCCGCGTCAGGAGCGTCGTCACGCCGGTGCCCCGTAGAACGCGGTGAGGTCCGCGGCCGACAGCGCCGCCGCCGAGCGGTCGAGCACGACCCGACCGTCGGCCAGGCCGACCACCCGGTCGCAGTGCCGGGACACCAGGCCGGGGTCGTGCAGGGCGGCGACCAGGGCCCCACCCCGTGCCCGGGCGAGCCCGCCCAGCAGCTCCAGCGCGCGGTCGGCCAGCGCCGGGTCCAGCGCGGATGCGGGCTCGTCGGCGAGCACGAGGTCGGGCCGCTGGACCAGCAGCCGGGCGATCGCCACCCGCTGCCGCTGGCCGCCGGAGAGCCGCTCAGTGCGCTCGAAGACGCGGTCGGCCAGCCCGACCCGGTCGAGCGCGGCGACCACCTCCGGCACGCCCTGCGGACGCACCAGCGACCACGCCGCCCGCGCGCTGGGCCAGTCCGACAGCCGGCCGGCGTTCACGTTGTGCACCACCCGCAGCTGGCCGACGAGGTCCAGGTGCTGGTGGACCGTGCCCACCCGGGCGCGCAGCCGCCGCAGCGCCCGCCCGCGGAGCGCGGCCGGGTCGGCGCCCAGCACGCGGACCGACCCGGCCGTGGGCGTCACCGTCCCGTTGGCCAGCCCCAGCAGCGTGGACTTCCCGGCTCCCGACGCGCCCACGACGGCCACCCGCTCGCCGGGACCGACCGTGAGGTCGACCCCGGCCAGCGCCGTCGTCCCGCCGTACCGGACCTCGACGCCGGAGAGCCGCAGGACGGCGGTCAGCTGACCAGTCCCAGGTCGCGGCCGATCTCCTCGATCTGGTCGTAGTTCGCGGCCTCGGTCGGCACGAAGGAGCCGGCGCCGAACAGGTCGAGGACCTCGCCGTCGTCCGGGTCGTCGGCCGACAGGCCGGTGAGGTACGCCCGCAGCCGGCCGGGCAGGTCCGGGGCGCCGAGCCGCTCGGCGGCCCGCGGGCCGAGCAACCAGTGGTAGTCGTGGTAGGTCGGCGTCTCGGCGTACCGGACGACGGCCGGGTCCACGGCACCCTCCGCCGACCGCGACGTCCAGACCTGGGCGTTGAGCACGCCGGCCTGGTAGCTGTTCGAGGCGACCAGCGCCAGCGTGGCGTCGTGCGAGCCGGAGAAGCCCGGCCCGCCGGGGAACCCCTGCGGGTCGACCCCGGCCTCGCGGAGGAAGTACGCGGGCATGAGCCGGCCGGAGGTCGAGGTCTCGCTGCCGTAGGTGAACCGCAGCCCGGCCAGCGCGGGGAGGTCGCCGGACGGCGCCAGCCCCGTGCCGGCGTTGACGACGAAGACGGAGGTGAAGCGCTCGTCGATGTCGCGCTGGGCGATCGGCTCGGCGCCGGGCGTCTGCAGCCGGGCCTGGACACCGGTCAGCCCGCCGAACCAGACGAGGTCGAGGTCGCCGGTGCGGAACAGCGAGACCGCGGCGCCGTAGTCGGTGACCGGGCGGTACTCGACCTCGAGGTCGAGCGCGGCCGCCATCGAGTCGGCGACGGTGCCGTAGAGGCGCTGGAGGACCTCGGGGTCCTGGTCGGGGATGGCGCCGATGCGCAGCGGGCCGCCGGGGTCCGGGGCCCCCGCGGAGACGGGGGAGGAGTGGCCGCAGCCGGGCAGCGCGGCGGCGAGGGCGATGCCGGCACCGGCGAGCAGGGAGCGGCGGGAGAGCGGGGGGAGCGGGCTTCCGGGGCCACCCGACCGGGCGACGCGACGGGTGCTCACTACGTCCTCGAGCTGGGGGAGCGGGCGGGCACGGGACACCTCCGGGAGAGGGAACGGGGAGGCCCATCCTGTACCGGGCCGCGGGCGGCCACCCCTCAGGGGCCCGCCGGCCCTCTGCAGGGTCCCGCCGTGAGCTCGCGAGCGGTGGGGGCAGGGGGTCCTCTCACGAGGTGTGGGGGGAGGGCGGTCCTCCTAGGGTCCGGGACGTGGACTGCCTGTTCTGCCGCATGGTCGCCGGTGAGGTCCCGGCCACCGTCGTGCACGAGACCGACCGGACCCTCGCCTTCCGGGACATCAACCCGCAGGCCCCGACGCACGTCCTGGTGATCCCGCGGGACCACCACCCCACGGTCGCCTCCCTGGCCGCCGCCGACCCCGACCTGCTGGCCGCCGTCGTCCGCGCGGCGCACGAGGTGGCGGTGCAGGAGGGGCTGGCGACCGAGTACGACGTCGAGCCCGGCTACCGGGTCGTGACCAACACCGGTCCGGCGGCCGGGCAGACCGTGCACCACGTGCACCTGCACGTCCTGGGCGGCCGGCACCTCAACTGGCCGCCCGGCTGAGGGCGCTCCCCCGTCCGGGGGACGGCGGGGCGCCGGCGGCTGCACCCCGGTCGCCGGCGCACCGATGCCCCTGGTGTGACCCATGACGACCCGGGGCTCCTGGCCGACGCCGAGCTGTGCACGATCGTGCGGCTGGCCGCGGCGCTGCTGGCGACTCCCTGCGCGACGGTCAACGTCCTCGAGTCCGAGCACCAGTGCCAGCTCGCCACGCACGGTTTCGCCGGCGGGACCTCACCGCGCGCCGAGTCCCTGTGCCACCAGACCCGCGCGCTCACCGACGGCGTCTTCGCCAGCGCGGACCTGACCACCGATCCGCGCTTCGCGGGCAGCCCGTGGGTGGACGGCCGGTACGGCGGCGTCCGGGGGTACGCCAGCGCGCCGCTGCGGCTGGACGGCGCCGTGATCGGCACCCTGTGCGTCTTCGATCCCGAGCCGCACGAGTTCAGCGAGCTCGACGAGCAGCGGCTGGCCGACCTCGCCGACGTGGTGGTGGCGCTGCTGGAACGGTGCCGGCAGAGCCGGCTGGTCGGTGAGCTGGCGGCGGAGCTGACCCGCGCGCGGGCGTTCGACCGGGCGCTGCTGGACGCCCTGCCGGTCGGGGTGGTGGCGGCCGACGCCGAGGGGCGGGTCCAGCTGTTCAACCGCGTCGGCCGGGCGTGGCACGGCGACGTGGGCCCCGACGCCGTCCTGGGCTCCGGCGTGGCCCGGCAGCTCGGCCTGTACCGACCCGATGCGACGACCCCGCTGCGCGACGAGGAGCTGCCGCTCGCCACGGTGCTGGCGGGCGGAGCGGTCAGCGACGTGGAGGTCGTCCTGGCGTCCGGGAGCGGGGCGCCGCGCCGGCTCTCGGTCACCGGCGCGCCCATCCACGGCCCGCACGGCGAGTCGCTCGGCGGCGTCGTCGCGATGGCCGACGTGACCCGGCAGCGCGAGCTGGAGGACCAGCTCCGGGCGGAGGCGCTGCACGACACGCTGACCGGCCTGCCGCACCGCGGGCTCCTGGTCGACCGGGTCCGTTCCGCCCTGCACGGTGCGGTGCGGTCGGGCGTCCCGGTCGCCGTCCTCTTCTGCGACCTCGACGGCTTCAAGGCGGTCAACGACGCGTGGGGTCACGCGGCCGGCGACACGGTGCTGCGGGAGACCGCCCGGCGGCTGCACACGGTGCTGCGCCCCGGGGACACGGTGGGCCGGCTCGGCGGCGACGAGTTCGTCGTCGTCTGCCCCGACGTGCCCACGGAGGAGGCCGCCGCCCTGGTGGTCGAGCGCATCCACCACGCGGTCACCGCCCCGCTGACCGTGGACGGCGGCCCCGCGGGGCGGGTGCAGGTGAGCGTGGGGGTCAGCACCGGCGCCGCGCTGTCCCGCCCCGGGGACGGCCCCGAGGCGCTGCTGAGGCGGGCGGACGTCGCGATGTACCGGGTCAAGCGCGACCACCACGCCTCCGTGGGCTGACCCGGGACGACGGCCCACCACGCGCAGGGGAGCCGTCGTCGCGGGGGTCAGGAGGCCAGCCGGGCGCGCGTTGCGGCTGGTCGCCGAGGGGCTGTCCGACGCCGAGATCGCCGCTCGCCCGTACCTCGGCGAGGCGACCGCGAAGACCCACCTGTCCCGGGTGCTCACCGAGCTCGACCTGCGTGACCGCGTGCAGGCGGTCGCCTTCGCTTCCGCAGCGGTCTGGTCCCGCTCACGCCGCCCGGCGGCTGACCGGCCGGAGTGGCCCCGGCGGCCCCGCGGCGACAGGCTCGGCGCATGACCGAGCCCGTGCGCATCGAGCGGGACGGCGACGTCGCCGTCGTCGTCCTGGACAACCCGCCGCTGAACCTCTTCGACGCCCCGGTGTTCGACGCGATCGAGCGGGTCGCCGACGAGCTGGCCGCGCTGACCGACCCGGCGGACCCCGGCCGCGCCCGGGCGGTGCTGGTGGAGGCGCGGGGCAGGGTCGTCTCCGGTGGGGTCGACGTCACCTTCTTCCGCGACATCGCCGAGGGCCCGGACCCCGTGGGGGAGGGCGCCCGGTTGTGGCGCCGGCTGCTGCGGGTCGCCCAGGCGGTCGAGGACCTGCCGGTGCCCACGGTGTTCGCCGCGCACGGGCTGACCCTCACCGCCGCCTTCGAGCTCGCGCTGGCCTGCGACGTGCTGCTCGCCGCCGAGAGCGCGTCGTTCGGGCTGGTCGAGATCGTCGTCGGGCTGACCCCGTCGATGGGCGGGCCGCAGCGGCTGGCCGAGCGGGCCGGCCCCGCCCGGGCCAAGGAGCTCGTCTTCACCGGGGAGCGCCACCCGGCCGCGGTGCTGGAGCGCTGGAACGTGGTCAACCGGGTCCTCCCCGACGACGGCTTCGCCGAGGCCGCCCGCGGCTACGCCCGCCGCGTCGCCGCCGGCCCGACCGTCGCCCACGCGGCCACCAAGACGCTCGTGGGCACCGCCGTCCGCGCGGGCGCACGGGCCGCCGACGACCTGGTCCCGGAGGTCTCCGGGGCGCTGTTCGGCACCGAGGACCTGCGCGGCGCGGTCCGCTCCTTCCTCACCGAGGGGCCGGGGAAGGCCACCTACTCCGGGCGGTGAGCGGCCCTCGACGCGCGGTTCCGCGGGCCGGGCCGCGGGTAGACTCCGAACGTCCAGATCGCCGTCGCAGGAAGGCAGGGTCGAGGGTTCTTGCCCGACTCCTCCCCGAACGTCCCCGTGCCGGGTGCCCCCACGTCCCGTGAGGCCTCGGCCCAGGCCGCAGCGGCGGACGGCCACCTCGGCTCGCCCGCCCCGTCCGTTCCCGGCCTGGGGGACGTCGCCCCGGCCGCGGTGCGGACCACCATCACCGTCCCCGACTCGGTCCCCATGGTCGCCCTGCTCGGCACCGGGGACGAGCTGCTCCGGCTCGTCGAGAACGAGGTCGACACCGACGTCCACGTGCGCGGCAACGAGATCGCCGTCACCGGGCAGCCGGCCGACAACGCCTTCGCCGTCGCCGTCTTCGACGAGCTGATCGCGCTGCTCGGCACCGGCCAGGCGCTGCGCCCCGACTCGGTGCGCCGGGTCATCGGCATGCTCCGCGCGGGCGGATCCGAGCGCCCGGCCGACGTCCTCAGCCTCGACATCATCAGCCGGCGGGGCCGCACGATCCGGCCCAAGACGCTGAACCAGAAGCGCTACGTCGACGCCATCGACGCGCACACCGTCGTCTTCGGCATCGGCCCGGCCGGCACCGGCAAGACCTACCTGGCGATGGCCAAGGCGGTGCAGGCGCTGCAGACCAAGCAGGTCAACCGGATCATCCTCACCCGGCCGGCGGTCGAGGCCGGCGAGCGGCTGGGCTACCTGCCCGGCACGCTGTCGGAGAAGATCGACCCGTACCTGCGGCCGCTGTACGACGCGCTGCACGACATGGTCGACCCCGAGTCGATCCCCCGGCTCATGCAGTCGGGCACCATCGAGGTGGCGCCGCTGGCCTACATGCGCGGTCGGACGTTGAACGACGCCTTCGTCATCCTCGACGAGGCGCAGAACACCACCGCCGAGCAGATGAAGATGTTCCTCACCCGGCTCGGCTTCGGGTCCAAGATCGTGGTCACCGGCGACGTCACGCAGGTCGACCTGCCCGGCGGCGCGCAGAGCGGGCTGAAGATCGTCCGCGAGATCCTCGACGGCATCGAGGACGTCCACTTCGCGAACCTGACCAGCTCCGACGTCGTCCGCCACCGGCTGGTGGGCGACATCGTCGACGCCTACGAGCGCTGGGACGCCTCGCAGAAGCGCAGCGCACCGGCGAGCGGCTCCCAGCCGCCGGTGCGCCCCTCGCGGCCGCGCCGGCAGGGGAGCTGACCGGCATGCCCGTCGAGGTCGCCAACGAGTCCGAGATCGCCGTCGACGAGTCCTCGCTGGCCGCGATCTGCACCTACGTGCTCGCCGAGATGGGGGTCAACCCCATGGCCGAGCTGTCGGTGCTGTGCGTCGACAGCGACTACATGAGCACGCTGCACGAGCGCTGGATGGGGGAGAAGGGGCCGACCGACGTCCTCGCCTTCCCCATGGACGAGTTGGACACCGGCCGTCCCGACGAGCCCGAGCCCGGCCCGGCGCTGCTCGGGGACGTCGTCCTCTGCCCCGCGGTCGCCGTCCGCCAGGCGCGCGCGGCCGGCCACACGATGGACGACGAGCTGATCCTGCTCGCCACCCACGGCGTGCTCCACATCCTGGGCTACGACCACATGGAGCCCGACGAGGAGAAGGAGATGTTCGGCCTGCAGTCGAAGCTGCTCGAGGGCTGGCGCTCCGCACCGCGGGCGCCCATGACCGGCGATGCCGTCGACCGGGGGGCCGTCGACCGGGGGGCCGCCGGCCGGGGCCCCGCCGAGCAGGGGGCCCGCGACCGGGGGCCGGGCCAGCGATGACCTCCGGCGAGATCACCCTGCTGGTGATCGCCGTCTGCCTGATCCCGCTCGCGGGCCTCTTCGGCGCCATGGACGCTGCCCTGCAGCGCGTCTCCAAGGCGCGGGTCGACGAGATGCGGCGGGACGGCGTCGCGCGCGCCGCCGTGCTGGCCGACGTCGTGGGCGAGCGCGCCCGCCACGTGGCCCTGCTGCTCCTGCTGCGGATCGCCTGCGAGATGGTCGCGGCGGTGCTGGGCACCGTCGTCCTGTACCGGCTGTGGGGCGGGGGCTGGCAGACCGTGCTCACCGCGGCCGGCGTCATGACCGTGGTCAGCTACGTGCTGGTCGGCGTCGGGCCGCGCACCCTCGGCCGCCAGCACGCATACGGCGTCGCCCTGGCCAGCGCCGGGGTCGTCCGGCTGCTGGGGCGGGTGCTGGGACCGGTCGCCACCCTGCTGATCCTGGTCGGCAACATGATCACCCCGGGTCGCGGCTACCGTGACGGGCCGTTCTCCTCCGAGGTCGAGCTGCGCGAGCTGGTCGACATGGCCGAGGAGCGCGGCGTCGTCGAGTCCGGCGAGCGCAACATGATCCACTCGGTGTTCGAGCTGGGCGACACGATCGCCCGCGAGGTGATGGTGCCGCGCACCGACGTGGTCTGGATCGAGCGCACCAAGACCGTCCGCCAGGCGCTCGCGCTGGCGCTGCGCAGCGGCTTCAGCCGCATCCCGGTGATCGGGGAGAACGTCGACGACGTCGTCGGTGTCGTCTACCTCAAGGACCTGATCCGCCGCGCCCAGGGCGACCCGAAGAACGGGCCGCGGGTCGAGGAGATCATGCGGCGGCCGACGTTCGTGCCCGAGTCCAAGCCGGTGGACGAGCTGCTGCGGGACATGCAGGCCCAGCGCATCCACATCGCGATCGTCGTCGACGAGTACGGCGGATTCGCCGGGCTGGTCACCATCGAGGACATCCTCGAGGAGATCGTCGGCGAGATCGCCGACGAGCACGACGCGTTCCAGCGGCCGCCGGTCGAGCAGCTGCCCGACGGCTCGGCCCGGATCACCGCCCGGCTGCCGGTGGGCGACCTCGCCGAGCTCTTCGGCGTGGAGCTCCCCGAGGACGACGACGTGGAGACCGTGGGCGGACTGCTCGCCCGCGAGCTGGGCCGGGTGCCGATCGAGGGCTCCGAGGCCGAGGTGGGCGGGCTGCGCCTGGTCGCCGAGAGCACCGGGGGCCGGCGCAACCGGATCGACACGATCCTGGTCTGCCGGGTGCCCGAGCCCGCGGCCGAGGAGGGCGAGGAGTCGGGAGCCACCCGGGCGGACGTGCCGGCGGCCGTGGAAGGCTGACCCCTCGTGGACCTACAGCCCGAGGACGCCAAGCTCGTCACCCTCGCCCGCTCCGCCCGGGGCCGCACCGGTGCCCCCGAGGGCGCGGCCGTGCGCGACACCGACGGGCGCACCTACGTCGCGGCGACCGTCGCGCTCCCGTCGCTCGGGCTCTCCGCGCTGCAGGCCGCCGTCGCCGCCGCCGTCTCCAGCGGGGTGGAGGGGCTCGAGGCCGCGGCGGTCGTCTCGGCCGCCGACGCGGTGGAGGAGGCCGGGCTGAGCGCCGTCCACGACCTCACGCCGTCCGCCCCGGTGTTCCTCGCCGGCCCGGACGGCGCGGTCCGCGCCACCGCCTGACCGAGGACCCCCTGCAGGGTCAGTGCAGGGGGTGCCCGAGGGCGCCGGCGAAGGCCTCCGGGTCGCGCACCCACACGGTGAGAGCCTGCTCGGTCGTGCCATCGGCCGCGAGGTGGCGGACGGCGACCCGCGTCCGCCCCGGCCACCAGCCGCCCCGGCGCCGCGCCTTCGGCCAGCCCTCGGGCGGCGCACCGCGGCGGACCTCCAGCACGGCGCTGCGGGCGACGACCTGCAGCGCCGACGTCCGCCGCAACCCGGCGACGTCGGAGGACAGCCCCGAGTCGGAGACGGTGAGCCGGGTCGTGGACAGCACCACCACCGCGACGCCGACCACCAGCGCGATCGGGACCTCGCCGGCGACCGCGGCCGGCCCGCCGGTCCAGGCGAACAGCCCCAGCCACGCCGCGACGAACAGCACCGCGGCGAGCACCAGCCAGGCCCGCGCGGGGTTGTACTGCCAGTACGCCAGCGGCGCGGGCGTCACCGTCGCGGCGCGCCGCGGGCCCCGCCCGGGGAAGAAGCCGTACGCGGCCACCTGCGCGGCGTGCCGCTCACGCTCCCGCAGCACCCGCACCGCCAGGGGCTCGGCCTGCTCCCGTCTCCTCCGTCCCGCCACTGCGGCATCCTCCCAGGTGCCCGCGGGACGGCCGGGAGGGGCGGCGGACCGTCCCTCCCGGCCGTGGTGCGCTCAGGTCTCGAGTGCGCGGTACAGGGCGGACTCGAACTCCAGGTAGCCGCCGAACGAGGTGGCGTCACCGAACGGCAGGACCTGGGTGGCCCAGAACCCGCCGTACCCGTTGGCGCGGTCGACCCAGTAGAACAGGTTGGCCAGGCCCGCCCAGCCCAGGGCGCCGGCCGGCCGGCCGGTCGGGGCGGGCTCGTCGTTGACCATGAACGGCAGTGACCACGACTTCGACAGCCCGGGGAAGAACTCGGCGTCGTTGGACAGCGACGGGATGACCCCGGGCAGCATCGTCACCTTCAGGTCGCCGAGGTGGTTCTGCACTGCCATCCGCACCGTCTCGGGCTGGAGGACGGCGCCGCTCTCCCCTCGGCCGTCGTTCAGCCACATCCGGATGAACCGCATGTAGTCACCGACCGTCCCGTAGAGCCCGTGTCCGCCCATGTGCGCCTCCGGCGGCTGGGGCAGCTCGAAGTCGTCCATCGGCGTGAGGGAGCCGTCCTCGCCGCGCGCGTGCATGGTCGCCCGTCGGGCCCGCAGCCGGTCGTCGAGCTCGAAGGACGTGTCCGCCATGCCCAGGGGCTCGAAGATGCGGGCCGCGAAGACGTCGCCGAGGCGCTGGCCGGTGACGCCCTCCACGACCTGCCCGGCCCAGTCGATGTTCGAGCCGTACTCCCACCGCTCCCCGGGATCGAACAGCAGGGGGGTCTGCAGGCAGGCCTTCGTCGCGGTGATGACGCTGGGCTGGCCGTGCTCGGTGGCCAGCCGGTTGTAGTGCTCGTTGAAGAAGTCGTAGCCGAACCCGGCCGTGTGGGTCAGCAGGTGCCGGGTCGTGATCTCCCGTCGCGGCGCGCGCAGCCGCGGGGAGCCGTCGGCGTCGAAGCCGTCGAGGACCTGGAGCTCGCCGATCCCGGGGGCGTGCGTGCTGGCCGGGGCGTCGAGGTCCAGGCGGCCCTCCTCGACCAGCTGCAGCGCCGCGGTCGCGGTGATCGCCTTGGTGGTCGAGAAGAGGGCGAAGACGGTGTCGGTGGTCATGGCGTCGTCCCCGCCGAGGCGGCGGGCACCGGCCGCTCCCTCGTAGACGTTGTGCGTGCGGTCGGTGACCATGGCGACGACCCCGGCGACCGGGGCGTCCGCTCGGACGGCGCGGTCGAGGATCTCGTCCGCCGCCTCGGTGAACCTCTGCGTGGTCTGTGTCGTCTGCGTCATCGCAGTCCTCCCAGTGGTGGTGGGCGGCGCGCCGGGAGCCCGGCGCACCGGCGGGGTGTCAGCGGATCTCGAAGCCCGGATAACCGGCGGCGGCCACCGCGTCGCACTTCTCCCGGTAGGTGCCGACTCCGCCGGTGTAGGAGAGCACCCGCCGCGGCTTGCCGGGCACGTTCGAACCTACGTACCAGGACGTCGTCCGGGAGATCAGGTTGGCCGCGGCCGTCTCGTCGTGGTGGGCGACCCAGGCGTCCTCGGCGTCCGCTGTCGGCTCGATGACGGTCTTGCCCTGGTCGCGCAGGTGACGGAGGCAGTCGCTGATCCACTCCGTCTGCTGCTGCAGGCAGGTCGTCATGTTGCACAGCGCGGCGGACGGCGCGAGGGGCACGGCGGTGGTGAGCAGGTTGGGGTAGCCGTGCACCATCAGGCCCATCGTCGTGCGGATGTCGCGGCTCCAGTCCTCCCCGAGCGAGCGACCCTCCCGGCCCCGGATGTCGATCCGGGTCAGCGCGCCGGTGCCGGCGTCGAAGCCGGTCGCGAGGATGATCACGTCGAACTCGTGCACGGTGCCGTCGCGCAGCACCAGCCCCTCGGGGACCACGCGCGAGATCGGGTTGTCCCGGACGCCGACCAGTTCGACGTTCTCGCGGTGGTAGACCTCCAGGTAGTCGGTCTCCAGCGGGACGCGGTGGGTGCCGAACCCGTAGTCGGTCGGGACCAGCACGTCGCAGAGGTGCGGGTCGTTCCGCAGCCGCCGGCGCATCTTCTCGCGGAGGAACTCCGAGACCTCCTCGCTGACCTGCTCGTCGAAGAAGATCTCGGCGAAGGAGGCCAGCCACAACTTGAGCGACCCGTTCTCGTAGATGTCCTCCAGCCGCTGCCGCCGCTGCTCGGCGGTGAGGTCGGCCCACGCCACCTCGAAGTCGTACTCGAAGCCGGTGAAGGTGCGGGGGAGGGTCTCCCGCAGCTCGGGGAACCGGGCCTTGTAGGCGGCCACGTCCTCCGGCCCGTAGGCGGGGTTCTTCATCGGCAGCACGTACTGCGGGGTGCGGGCGAACACCGTGAGGTGGCCGACCCGGTCGGCGATCGTCTGGATCACCTGGATGCCGGTTGCTCCGATGCCCACCACGCCGACCCGCTTGCCCTCGAGGTCGACGTCCTCGCGCGGCCACCGCGAGGTGTGGACGATCGTGCCGCGGAAGGTGTCCTGCCCGGGGAAGACGTGGTCCAGCGGTGCCGAGAGCATGCCGGCGCAGGTGACGAGGAACTGGGTGTCGATCGTCTCGCCGCGGTCGGTGGTGACCGTCCAGCGTCCGCGGTCCTCGTCGAAGCGGGCGCCGGTGACCGTGGTCGAGAACTGGATGTCGCGGCGCAGGTCCAGGCGGTCGGCGACGTAGTGCATCCACCGCTCGATCTCCGGCTGGTCCGGGAAGCGGTGGCTCCAGCTCCAGCCGGTGTACAGGTCCTCGTCGAACAGGTACTGGTAGATGTAGGCCTCGGAGTCGAAGCGCGCGCCCGGGTACCGGTTCCAGTACCAGGTGCCGCCCACGTCGTCGGCCGCGTCGTAGACCCGCACGCGCAGCCCCTGCCGGCGCAGCTGGTGCAGCTGGTAGAGGCCGGCCACGCCGGCGCCGATGACGAGGGCGTCGAGCTCGTGGACCGGGGCGTCGCCCTCGGCCGTGGCCGCTGCGGGTGCGTGGACTGTCATCGCCTGCTCCTGTGTCCTCGGTCACGTCGGATGGACACATTGGAGCGACGTCCCGGCCGGACGAGGTGTCCGAGATTGGGACAGTCCTGACCTGCCGTCCCGCTGGTGGAATCCCGCCGGGCGGGTCACCGCCGGGTCGCCGGGCGTGCGGGAGGTGCTCATGGACCTGGACCATGGAGACCGGCTGCGCGTCGCGGCCGCCCGGGCGCAGTTCCTCGGCGGCGGGCCGGCCGGCGTCCGGGACCTGGTGGCCGCCTCGTGGCGGCGCAGCCGGTCGGCGGGCGTGGACGCCGACGAGTACCGCATCCGGCACCACGACGACGTCGACCTCGACTCGCGGCTGGTCCGGTGCGCCCGCCCGGTCATCGAGCGGCTGGCCGACGAGATGGTCGACGTCCCGGTGGCGATCGCGCTCTCCGACGCGCAGGCGCGCATCGTGCACCGGCTGGACTGCTCGACGGCGGTGGGCCGGCCGCTGGACCGGGTCGACTTCACCGCCGGGTTCAGCTTCGCCGAGGGCGGCGTGGGGACCAACGGGATCGGCACCGTCTTCGAGGCCGGGACGTCGGTCAGCGTCGTCGGGGCCGAGCACTTCACCGAGGCCCTCGTGCGGTTCGCCTGCACCGGCGCCCCTATCCTCAACCCGGTCACCGGCCGCGTCGAGGGCGTCCTCGACGTCAGCTCGCTGGCCGAGGACTGGACGCCGTTGATGCAGTCCCTCGTACGGCGCGCGGCCGCCGACATCGGTCACAACCTCCTGCTCGACCGCGGCCAGTCGCTGCAGGCCCTGTTCGAGACCTTCGCCAGGGCCGACGCCCGTCCCCGGCAGGCGGTCATGGCGGTGGGCGAGTCGGTGATGGTGAACCGGCGCGCCCAGCAGCTGTTCAGCCCGGCCGAGCAGTCGGCCATCCAGCAGCACGCGCTCTACCTCATGGGTCGCCGGGACCGGGTGCGGGAGTCCCTCGTCCTGGACTCCGGGCGGCGCGTGCGGCTGCGCGCGAAGCGGATCCTCGCCGGCGAGGAGGTCGCCGGCATCGTCCTCCTGCTCGACGAGGACCCCGGCAGGCTCGGGCCCGGCATCCCGGTGCAGCGCGGCGCAGCAGCGCCGGCGGTAGCGGGTGCGGGCCTCCCGGCGCCGCCCGGGGCCACCGCCCGCCGTCGGCCCGGGCCGGTCGGGGTGAGCCGGTCACCGGCGTGGACCGGCGCGGGGGCGCAGATCGCCGCAGCCCTCGACCGGGGCGACGCGCTGCTGGTCATGGGTGAGCCGGGCACCGGTCGCCGGACCCTCGTCGTCGAGCTGTTCCGGGAGCTCCACCCGGCCGGGCGGGCGGTGACCGGGGACGCCGACCGTCTGCTGCGAGAGGCCGGTGCGCTGCCTTGCGCCGTCGACGGCCCCGCGCTCGTCGTCCTGGAGCACCTCGACCGGCTGGACGTCGACGGGGTGGGCGCCGTCCACCGCTGGCTGGCCTCCGACACCCGGGGCGGCTGCCTGGTGGCGGCGACGGTCGACGAGTCGAGCCTCGGGGAGGACCGGCCGTTCCGGGGCCTGCTGGGTGCCTTCGACCAGTCGGTGACGCTGCCGCCCCTGCGGTTCCGCGCCGCGGACCTGCCGGCCGTGGTGGCCCGGCTCCTCGGCGAGCTGGCCCCGGGACGACGCGTCCGGGTCCACCCGGACGCCCTGCGGCTCCTCGGTCGTCATCCCTGGCCGGGCAACCTCACGCAGCTGCGCGAGGCGCTGGAGGAGGCGCTGTCCCGGCGTCCGGTGGGGGACATCCGGCCCGGGGACCTCCCGGGCCACTGCCAGACGGCGGGGACGCGGACCCTCACCCCGATCGAGGTCGCCGAGCGCGACGCCATCGTCGCGGCGCTGCGGGACTGCGGGGGCAACCGGATGCACGCCGCCGCGTCGCTCGGGATGGCCCGCAGCTCGCTGTACCGGAAGATCAGGACCTACGGCGTCGGCGACACCTGACCGCCGCCACGGTGCAGGGCACCGGCAGAGGTGGGCGGGGCTGTCGTCCGGCGGTGGGAGACTGGTCGGGTGACCTCGCCGGACCAGCCCTACCGCAGCGGCTTCGCCTGCCTCGTGGGCCGCCCCAACGCCGGCAAGACCACGCTCACCAACGCGCTGGTCGGCGAGAAGGTCGGCATCGTCAGCAACCGCCCGCAGACCACCCGGCACGCCATCCGCGGCGTCGTCCACCGGCCGGGCGGGCAGCTCGTGCTCGTCGACACCCCCGGCCTGCACAAGCCCAAGAGCCTGCTCGGCCGCCGGCTCAACGACGTCGTCCGCGACACCCTGGCCGACGTCGACGTCGTGGTCTTCTGCGTGCCGGCCGACCAGCCCGTCGGCACCGGGGACCGGTTCATCGCCCGGCAACTGCGTGAGGTGGAGGCGCCGGTCGTCGTGGTGGTCACCAAGACCGACGTCGCCTCCAAGAAGCAGGTCGCCGAGCAGCTGGTGGCCGCCAGCTCCCTCGTCGACGCCGCCGAGGTCGTGCCGGTCAGCGCGGTCGCCGGCGACCAGGTCGAGCTGCTGGAGGACCTCCTGGTCGGCCTGCTGCCCGAGGGCCCGCCGCTCTACCCGGAGGAGCAGACCACCGACGAGGACGTCGAGCGGCAGATCGCCGAGCTGGTGCGGGAGGCCGCGCTGGAGAAGGTCTTCCAGGAGGTGCCGCACTCCCTCGCCGTCACCGTGGAGGAGATGACCCGCCGGCCCGACCCCAAGCGGGCCGGCGGCGAGCTGGTCGAGGTGCACGCGCTGCTGCACTGCGAGCGGCCCAGCCAGAAGCCGATGCTGCTCGGCCGGGGCGGGGAGGTCATCAAGGCGATCGGCACCGAGGCGCGGCAGGGGATCGAGACGCTGCTCGACGCCCGGGTGCACCTCGACCTGCACGTCACCGTGCTCGGCGAGTGGCAGGACGACCCGAAGAAGCTGAACAGGCTCGGGTACTGATGAACGGGCTGGGTCGATGAGCACCACACCGAAGGCGCTGTACCGCGACGAGGGCGTCGTCCTGCGTACCCAGAAGCTGGGGGAGGCCGACCGGATCGTCACGGTGCTCACCCGCCGGCACGGCAAGGTCCGGGCGGTGGCCAAGGGCGTGCGCCGCACCAAGAGCAAGTTCGGCGCTCGGTTGGAGCCGTTCACCCACGTGGACCTGCAGCTCTACACCGGGCGGAACCTCGACATCGTCAGCCAGGCCGAGACGATCCGCTCCTACGGCCAGCCGATCGCCGGGGACTACCCCGCCTACACCGCCGGCACCGCGGTGCTGGAGACCGCCGACCGTCTCACCGCCGAGGAGAAGGAGCCCTCGCTGCGGCTGTTCCTCCTGGTGATCGGCGCGCTGCGGTCGCTGGCCGAGCGCAGCCACCCGGCCGGGCTGGTGCTCGACGCCTTCCTGCTGCGCGCCATGTCGGTGGCCGGCTGGGAGCCGGCGCTCTCCGGCTGCGCCCGCTGCGGCGAGGAGGGCCCGCACCGGCACTTCTCGGTGCCCGCCGGGGGCATGGTCTGCCCGCCCTGCCGGCCGGCCGGGTCAGCGATGCCCAACCCGGTGACCATCGAGCTGCTCGACGCCCTGCTCAGCGGGGACTGGGCGGCCGCCGAGGCCAGCCAGGGCACCACCCGCCGGGAGGGCAGCGGCCTGGTCGCCGCGCTGCTGCAGTGGCACCTCGAGCGCGGGCTGCGGTCCCTGCCGCTGGTGGACCGGAGCGAGTCGGCGCCCCGCCGGGAAGTGAGCTTCGCCGAGTGAGGCGTGAGGTCGTGCGTCGTGCGGTGAAGGCACCCGACCCGCACCCGTCCGGGGCCCGCCCGCCCGAGCTCCCGGCCGACAAGGTCCCGCAGCACGTCGCGATCGTGATGGACGGCAACGGCCGCTGGGCCAAGCAGCGCGGGCTGCCGCGCACCGCCGGCCACGAGGCGGGGGAGTCCTCGCTGTTCGACTGCGTCGAGGGCGCGATCGAGCTCGGCATCGGCGCGATCAGCGCCTACGCCTTCTCCACCGAGAACTGGCGGCGCAGCCCGGAGGAGGTGCGCTTCCTCATGGGCTTCAACCGCGACGTCATCCGCCGCCGCCGCGACGAGATGCACGAGCTCGGCGTCCGCGTGCGCTGGGCGGGCCGCCGTCCGCGGCTGTGGCGCAGCGTCATCAAGGAGCTGGAGGTCGCCGAGGAGCTGACCCGCGACAACGACGTCCTCACGCTGACCATGTGCGTCAACTACGGAGGGCGCGCCGAGATCGCCGACGCCGCCGCGGCGATCGCCCGCGAGGCCGCCGCCGGCCGGCTGGACCCGGACAAGGTCGACGAGCGGACCGTCGCCCGCTTCCTCGACGAGCCCGACATGCCCGACGTCGACCTGTTCGTCCGCAGCTCCGGCGAGAACCGCACGAGCAACTTCCTGCTGTGGCAGTCGGCCTACGCCGAGTTCGTCTTCCTCGACACCCTCTGGCCGGACTTCGACCGCCGGCACCTGTGGGCCGCGTGCGAGGAGTACGCCTCGCGGCAGCGCCGCTTCGGGTCCGCATAGGGGGCGGCGTGTTCGCGGTGACCCGCCTGCGGGTGTCAGGGGGCGACGCCGGCACCCTGGCCGCCGACGTCGCGGTGCTGCTGGCCGCCCTCGCCGCGCGGCCCGGGTTCCGGGACGGCGAGCTCGGCCGGTCCGCCGACGACCCGGGGCTGTGGGCGCTGGTGACCCGCTGGGACGGCGTCGGCGCCTACCGCCGCGCGCTCTCCGCCGCCGAGGTGAAGATCGCCGGGGCGCCGGTCTGGGTCCACGCCCTCGACGAACCCGGGGTCTACCTGCCGGGCGAGAACGCCGGCAACCCCGCCTGAAGGGGCAGCGCCGGCGGTGCCGCGCCGGGCGGCCCGGCCCGGACAACTACCGTGGACGGGTCAACCCGCCGACCGCCAGCCGGATGGAGCCTCTCGCCGTGAGCGACAGCACCGCCAAGCACGACCCCGCCCGCCTCGACAAGGTGGTCAACCTCTGCAAGCGACGGGGCTTCGTGTTCCCGTCGGGCGAGATCTACGGCGGCACCCGCTCCGCCTGGGACTACGGGCCCCTGGGCGTCGAGCTCAAGGAGAACATCAAGAAGCAGTGGTGGCGCACCGTCGTCCAGAGCCGCGACGACATCGTCGGCCTGGACTCCTCGGTGATCCTGCCGCGCCAGACCTGGGTCGCCTCCGGGCACGTCGGGGTCTTCACCGACCCGCTGACCGAGTGCCAGAGCTGCCACAAGCGGTTCCGCGCCGACCACCTCGAGGAGGACTACGAGTCGCGCAAGGGCCGGGCGCCGGAGAACGGCCTGGCCGACATCAGCTGCCCGAACTGCGGCACGAAGGGCGCGTGGACCGAGCCGCGCGACTTCAACATGATGCTCAAGACCTACCTCGGCCCGGTCGAGGACGAGTCCGGCCTGCACTACCTGCGCCCGGAGACCGCGCAGGGCATCTTCGTCAACTTCGCCAACGTCATGGGTGCGGCGCGGAAGAAGCCGCCGTTCGGCATCGGCCAGATCGGCAAGTCCTTCCGCAACGAGATCACCCCGGGCAACTTCATCTTCCGGACCCGCGAGTTCGAGCAGATGGAGATGGAGTTCTTCGTCGAGCCCGGCACCGACGAGCAGTGGCACCAGTACTGGATCGACGAGCGCACCCGCTGGTACACCGACCTGGGCATCTCCCCGGACAACCTGCGCCACTACGAGCACCCGAAGGAGAAGCTGTCGCACTACTCGACGCGCACCGTCGACATCGAGTACCGCTTCGGCTTCCAGGGCTCGGAGTGGGGTGAGCTCGAGGGCATCGCCAACCGCACCGACTTCGACCTGAAGACCCACTCGGAGCACTCCGGCGCCGACCTCACCTACTTCGACCAGGGCACCAACACCCGCTGGACGCCGTACGTCATCGAGCCCGCGGCCGGCCTGACCCGCTCGCTGATGGCCTTCCTCGTCGAGGCCTACACCGAGGACGAGGCGCCCAACGCCAAGGGCGGGGTCGACACCCGCACCGTGCTGCGGCTGGACCCGCGGCTGGCGCCGGTGAAGGCCGCCGTCCTGCCGCTGTCGCGCAACGCCGACCTCTCGCCCAAGGCCCGCGACCTCGCCGCGAAGCTCCGGCAGAGCTGGAACGTCGACTTCGACGACGCCGGCGCGATCGGCCGCCGCTACCGCCGGCAGGACGAGATCGGCACGCCGTTCTGCCTCACCGTCGACTTCGACACCCTCACCGACGACGCGGTGACCGTCCGCGAGCGGGACTCGATGAGCCAGGAGCGGATCTCCCTCGACCAGGTCGAGGGCCACCTCAAGGCGCGCCTGCCCGTCTGTTGAGCGATCGGTGCGGGTCCGGGGCCGCGCCCGGACCCGC
>NZ_JBJGYV010000047.1:0-30495 GCF_054050175.1 Geodermatophilus sp. SYSU D00697 | reverse complement strand
GTGTCCTCCCCCACGGCAGACGGTGGGGGAGGACACGCCACGGTGCGGGAGGACGAGCGCGGCCCACCGGACAGCCCGCGCCGTCCCGCGCCTCAGCCGCGCAGCCCCGGGAACTGGTCGTCGCGCCACTCGCCCGGGCGGGGACCCTCGACGCTGGCCAGTTCCTGCTCCCGCCCGCGCAGCTCGACCCGGCGGATCTTGCCCGAGATGGTCTTGGGCAGGTCGGCGAACTCGATGCGGCGCACCCGCTGGAACGGGGCGAGGTGTTCGCGGGCGTACCGCAGGATCGCCTGCGCCGTCTCCGCGGTCGGCTCGTGCCCGGGTGCGAGGGCGACGTAGGCCTTCGGCACGGCCAGCCGCACCGCGTCGGGCGCCGGCACGACGGCGGCCTCGGCCACCGCGGGGTGCTCGATGAGGACCGACTCCAGCTCGAACGGGCTGATCTTGTAGTCGCTGGCCTTGAACACGTCGTCGGTGCGGCCGACGTAGGTGATGTACCCGTCGGCGTCCCGGCCGGCGATGTCCCCGGTGTGGTAGTAGCCGCCGGCCATCGCCTCCGCGTTGCGGTCGGGGTCGCCCTGGTAGCCGGTCATCAGCGGCAGCGGCGACCGCGCGAGGTCCAGGCAGATCTCGCCCTCGCCCGGCCCCTCGACGGGGCGGCCGGTCAGCGGGTCCACCAGCGCCACCGGCACGCCGGGCAGCGGCCGGCCCATCGAGCCGGGCTTGACGGCCGAGTCGGGGGTGTTGCCGATCTGCGCGGTGGTCTCGGTCTGGCCGTAGCCGTCGCGGATGGTGAGCCCCCACGCCCGACGGACCTGCTCGATGACCTCCGGGTTGAGCGGCTCCCCGGCGCCGATCACCTCGCGCAGCGCGCCCGGGCCCCCGGAGAGGTCGGCGTTGATGAGCATCCGCCACACCGTCGGCGGCGCGCAGAACGACGTCACCCCGTGCGCGCGGATGCTCTCCAGCAGCGTCCCCGGCTCCAGCCGCCGGTAGTTGTGCAGGAAGACGGTGGCCTCGGCGATCCACGGGGCGAAGAAGCAGGACCAGGCGTGCTTGGCCCAGCCGGGGGAGGAGACGTTGAGGTGGACGTCGCCCGGCCGCAGCCCCAGCCAGTACATCGTGCTCAGGTGCCCGACGGGGTAGGAGACCTGGGTGTGCTCGACCAGCTTGGGCCGGGAGGTCGTGCCCGAGGTGAAGTACAGGAGCAGCGGGTCGCCGGGCGCGGTGCCCGGGTGGGCGGCGGGACCGGCGTCCCGGCCCTCGGCCTCGCGCAGGTCGGCCCACCCGTCGGCCGGGCCGACGCCGAGCCGGGTGTAGTCGCCGGGCACGCCGTCGAACTTGGCGGTGTCGGCGGCGTTGCACAGCACGTGCCGGGCACCGCCGCGACCCACCCGGTCGGTGAGGTCGGAGGGGCCGAGGGCGGTGGTGGTCGGCATGATGACCGCGCCCAGCTTCATGATCGCCAGCATCGACTCCCACAGCTCGACCTGGTTGCCGAGCATGAGCAGCACCCGGTCGCCGCGGCCCACGCCCCGGTCGGCGAGCCAGGCGGCGACCTGGTCGGAGCGGCGGGCCATCTCGTCGTAGGTCCGCGTGGTGGTGGAGCCGTCGTCCTCCGCGAGCACCAGCGCCGGCCGCCCGTTGCCCCGGGCGACCGCGTCGAACCAGTCCACCGCCCAGTTGAACCGGTCCCCCAGGTCGGGCCAGCGGAACTCGGTCACCGCCCGGTCGTGGTCCCCGCGCAGGGCGAGCAGCTGGTCACGGGCGGCACGGTAGGCGTCGGTCGCGGTCATGGTCGGGGAGTCTCCTCTCGATCGGCGGGCGACGGCAGCCGGCGGTCCGCGGCCCGGACGGCGGGGGCGAGCAGGACCGCCAGGCCGAGCACGAGGGACGCGCCGACCAGCCACAGCCCCACCGCGGGGAGGTCGGCGGCGCCGTGCACGTGGCCGCCGCCCCCGGACGCCGCGGGCGCGTGGACGGCGAGCATGCCGAGGTCCAGGCCGACGGTCGTGGCCCACACCGCGGACGACGGCGACCGCCACAGGTGCCAGGCGCAGGGCAGGCAGGCCAGCGCCATCCCGGCCATCGCCAGCGAGGACAGCGACGCGGCGCTCACCCCGGTCAGGTGCACGGCGGCCGAGGCGAGGGCGAGCAGCGCCGCTCCCCGCCCGGCGGGGCCGGCCCCGGCCCGCACCCGGTCGACCGGCCCGTCGTCCGCCCGGTCGTCCGCCCGGCCGATCATGGGGTTGTTGCCGGTGACACGCGACGACACGCCGCGCCGGCCGGCAACAACCCCATGATCACGGCGGGTCGAGCTGCTCACTCGTGCGCGCAGTGACCCGAGGTCGACCTCGGCGTCCCCAGGGCGGGGTTGCGGTCGAAGAAGCCGACCGGCTTGAGGGTGAAGCCGGCGTAGTCGGTCGGCATCACCGGCCAGTCCTCCGGGCGCGGGAAGTGGGTCAGGCCGAAGGTGTGCCACAGGACGACGTCCTGCCCCTCCAGCGGGCGGTCGGCCTGGACGAAGGCGGGCAGGCCCGCCGCGCCCGGGTGCTGGTTGACGAAGTCTCCGGCCGCGTAGCGCTCGGCCGGGTCGTACTGCGTCACCCACAGGCTCTTGGTGCCGAAGGTGGCCCGCTGGTGGATCGAGGAGGACTCGTCGGCCAGCATCAGCGGCAGGTTCTCCGGGTGCAGCGCGTACCCGACCGGCTGACCCAGGCGGTTGGTCTTCCCGGGGTTGAGCACGTGCCAGACCCGCCCGACCGTGCCGTCGGCCACCCGGGTGCCCTCCGACTCCCGCGTGATCGGCGTGGACCGGCGGGTGAACGCGTTGCCGTAGGGGTTGGTGTCGCTCACCGGCACCCGGACGGCGTCCACCTCGTGCACCGTGTTGCGGTCGCCGTCGACGGCCATGTCCAGCCGCGCGGAGAACAGGTGCTGGTGGAACGGCGCGCCCAGGCCGGGGGCGACCTCCGTGGCGTAGGGGTGCTCGTCGCCGCGGTAGGAGGAGGTGAACACGATGCCGGTCGCCTTGGACTCCAGCTGGATGGTCCCGTCCAGGTAGAGGTACCAGTAGAAGCCGTAGTCGTAGTTGCCGATCGTGGTGAAGAAGCTGATCACCAGGCGGCGCGAGCGGCGGGTCTCGGCCATGCCGTTGAACAGGTCGGTGTGCTTCCACCCGACGCCGTAGTCCTCCTCGTGGAGGCAGATGGCGTTGCGCAGCACCCGGGGCGCGCCCTCCTCGTCGGCGATGGTCGCGTCGAAGTAGTGGATCTCGCCGAGGCAGTCGCAGCCGAGCTCGAGCGCGTTGGTGTAGCGGGCGAAGAGGTACTCGCCGGTGTCGAAGTAGTTCTGCCAGAACCGCACCGGTGAGGGGTCGGCGTAGGGCACCACCATCTCCGAGATCGACGCCCGGTAGACCACCGAGCGGCCGTCGACCGACACCTGGTGCAGGGTGAGCCCCTCGCGGACGTCGAAGCCGACCCGCACCTCCCAGCCGGCCCAGCGCACGACGTCGTCCTCGACGGTGAAGCTCGGCCCCTCGGGCTGGGTGATCTCGATCGGCTTGAGGTCGCGGACCGGGGACCGGTGCGCCTCGGCGTCCCACTCGCCGCGCTCGGCCGGCACGGGGAGGTCGTGGTGGTCGTGCACCGCGGTCGTCACGCCGCGGGTGATGTCGACGTAGGCGACCACGCCGTCCACCGGGTGCGCCCACGGCAGGTCGCGCTCGTCGGCCTGGTGGAAGCCGAGGACGCGGACCACCCGGTGGCCGAACTCCTCGGGGAAGTAGGAGCCCGCCGACAGCGGCACGGCGCGCACCTCGGCCACGTCCAGCCCGCGCTTGGCCATCGCGGCGACCCAGCGCTCGTCGGTGGCCAGGATCGGCTCGATCGCCTCGAACTCGGCGTCGAGGATCGGCACCTGGCCGTCGGCGACACCGTCGATCTCGACGTCCCGGACGACCGACCGGCCGGTCACCGAGACGGTCAGGTCGCGCCCGGTCCCGGTGGCGCGGTCGAGCAGCAGGACCCGCAGTCGGCGCTCGACCGGCTGCCCCGGCCGCCACGCGAGGACGTCGCGCTTGTGCGGCTCGTCGAGGCCGACGTAGACGAACTTGGTCTGCTCGCCCACCAGGCCGGCCTCGCGGACGATCTCGCTCGCCGCGGTGATCTCCTCGGCGGTCATGCGCGACAGCGGGTGGGTGGCGGTGGTGGGCGGGGCGGTGAGGGTCATGACTCTCCGATCGGGGCGGACGGCGGTTCAGATCTGCGGTGCGGAGTCGGCGGGGGAGGCGGCGGTGAGGTCGCGGGCCGCCCGCGGGCGGGCCGCGGCCAGTGCCCAGCCCGCGGCCAGTGCGACGGCGAGCAGGACACCGGCGCCGACGCCCAGGACGGTGGAGCCGCCCATGAGCAGCGGCAGGTTCTCGACGAGGAGGACCAGGATCGCGGCGAGCCCGAGGAGGCCGAGCGCGGGCGCGACGAGGGTCTGCCAGGGACGGCGGTCCACGCCCGTGCGGCGGAAGAACACGAGCACCGCCAGGCAGGCCAGCAGCATGAGGACGACGATCCCGACGCTGGCGATGCCGGCCAGCCAGGTGAAGACCTCCAGGACCGGGTCCAGGCCGGCGATGACGCAGACCGCCATGACCAGGGCGCCCACGCCGGAGGTCACCAGCGAGGCGACGTGCGGGGAGGCGTGGCGGGCGTGGCTGCGGCCGCACACGCCGGGCAGCACGCCGGTGTTGCCGAGGGAGAAGAAGTAGCGGGCCAGCACGTTGTGGAAGGCCAGGATCGCCGCGAACAGGCTGGTCACGAAGAGCACCTGCATCACGTCGGCGGCCGCCGTCCCGACGAAGCGCTGGGCGGTCGCGACCACGATGCCGCCGGGGTCCGCGGCGGACTCCTCGACGATGCGGCTGTCGCCCCATGCACTCACGATGGCCCATGCGGACACGGTGTAGAAGACCGCGATGATGGTCAGTGCGGCGTAGGTGGCCCGCGGGATGGTGCGCTCGGGGTCGCGGGCCTCGTCGCGGAAGATCGCCGTCGCCTCGAAACCGATGAACCCGGCGATGGCGAACATCAGGCCGATGCCCGGTGCGCCGGAGAGGACGTCGCCGGGGGTCAGCAGCGCCGTCGACAGCCCCTCGTCCCCGCCTCCCCGGCCGACGACGGCGGCGTCCAGGACCAGCACGATGCCCACCTCGGCCACCAGCAGGATGCCGAGCACCTTGCTGGACAGCTCGATGTGCCGGTAGCCGAGCACGCCGGTGACCGCGAGGACGACGGCGGTCCACAGCCACCACGGCAGGTCCGGGCCGCCGTACCCGGTCACCAGGTCGTCGAGCAGGAACCCGATGTAGCCGTAGACGGCGCCCTGCACGGTGACGTAGCTGATCAGCGCGACCAGGGCGCTGCCGAGGCCCGCGCCGCGGCCCAGCCCGGTGCCGATGTAGGAGTAGAACGCGCCGGCGTTCGGCACGTGCCGGGTCATCGCGGTGAACCCGACGGCGAAGAACATCAGGACGACGGCGGCGACGACGTACATCGCCGGGTATCCCGGGCCGTTCCCCGCCGCGATCCCGATGGGCACCGAGCCGGCGATCACCGTCAGCGGGGCGGCCGCGGCCACCACCATGAAGACGATCGCGGCCGGGCCGAGGCGCCCCCTCAGCCGGTGGCCGGCGGCCGCCGGAGCGGCGGTGCCGGCGGCGGCGGGGGGCGGGTCGGAGACGGTGGCCATGCGGACCTCCGGGGGTGGGGGACGACCGGCCCACTGTGTCGCCCGCCCCGGCCAGCGCGGTCACACGGCCGTAACTTCGCGGAAACGTCCGTGTAACCCCGAACGAGACGGCGATCACACTTTTCTCATTCGGGACCGACCTCGCGGGCACGACCCCTGGCTACGCTCGCCCACCGTCGAGATCTGCGGAGTGCGCAGAGCGAGGTCCCCTCGCTCCTGGCACTCCACTGCGGGACGGGAGCGTCATGGCAGAGCGGACCGGGGCACGGCCGGCCGGCCGGTTGCCCGCCCGCTCGCCGGTCGCGGGGCTGCGCCGACGACGGCTGAGCTTCCTGGAGGTCCTGGCCCAGTCGGTGTCCGCGCTGGCGCCGTCCGCGGCGATGGTGGTCGTCCCCTCCATCGTGCTGGTCGAGTCCGGCGCGGCGACCCTCCCGGCCTTCGTCGCAGCGACGGTCCTCGTGCTGCTGGTGGGCTGGTGCCTCGGCCAGTTCGGACGGCGGATGGCGGCCGTGGGCGGCACGTACAGCTACACCGCCAAGGGCCTCGGTCCGGTCGGCGCCCTGGTGGGCGGCTGGGCCTCGCTGGTGGCCTACGCCGCCGTCGCGATGTCCGCGCTGGTGGGGACGGCGATCTACCTCGCCGGTGTCGTGGGGGTGCGGCCGACGCCCCTGGTGGTGGCCGCCCTCGGCGCGGGGGTCGGGGCGCTGGCCACGCTGTGCACCGTCCGCGGCATCCAGCTCTCGGCCCGGCTGGCCCTGGCCCTCGAGGTGCTCTCCATCGTCGTGGTGCTCGCCGTGCTCGCCGTCCTGCTGATGGCACCCCGTGGGGCACCCGGCAGCGCCGCCGCGCTGGTGGACGCGCCCGTGCAGTGGGACGGCGTCGCGGTCGGCGTGGTCCTCGGCGTGACCGCGTTCATGGGCTTCGAGAGCGCGGCGACCCTGGGCGTCGAGGCCCGCCGTCCGCTGGTCGCCGTCCCCCGGGCGGTGCTGTGGACCCCCGCGGTGGCCGGCGTGCTGTTCGTCGTGGCCGCCGCCGCGCAGGTCGTCCTGTTGCGGGCCGCGCCGCTCGACGTGCTGACCAGCCCCGTGCCGGTGGCCGAGCTCGCCGACCGGGAGGGCCTGGGCCTGCTCCGGCGGGTCCTCGACCTGGGCATCGCCGCGTCCTTCTTCGCCTGCGTGACCGGGTCGACCAACGCGCTCGGGCGGGTGCTGTTCTCCATGGGCCGCGAGGGGGTGCTGCCGCCCGCGCTCGGCCGCACCCACCCGCGGTTCGACACCCCGCACGTGGCGCTGGCCGTCGGCCTGCCGGCGGTCGTCGGCGTGCCCGTCGTCGCGCTCGCCGCCGGCGGCGGGCCCCGGGCCGTCCTCGCCACGTCGCTGACCGTCTCCGCGTTCGGCTACGTGGTCGCCTACGTGCTGGCCTGCCTGGCGATGCCGGCCTTCCTCCGCCGGATCGGTGAGCTGACCCGGCCGGCCGCGGTCGGCGGCCTCGTCGCCGGGGGCGTCGGCCTGGTGGTGCTGGTGGCCGCGATCGCCGGGGCCTCGTGGTCGGGCGGCCGGACCGTGGTCGTGGTCTTCCTGGCCGCGATGGCCCCGGGGCTGGCCTGGGCGGTGTGGCTGCGTCGGCGGCACCCCGGGCGGCTGCGGGCGGTCGGCGTCTACGACCAGGCCACGGCGAGCAGCGTGCTGCCGGGCAGTGTCGGGCCGCTGCGGTGACCCCCGCCGTCGACCGTGGCCTCACCGGTCGCCAGCCCAAGGCCGTGCAGAGCGCGCTGGCCATCCTCGAGGCGGTGGCGCGGGCTGGGGCCGGCGTCACGGCCAAGGAGGTGGCCGAGGACGTCGGCCTGCCGCCTGCCACCACCTACCGGCTGCTCAACCTGCTGGTGGGGGAGGAGTACCTGGTCCGGCTGCCGGACCTGCACGGGTTCGCCCTGGGGCGCAAGGTCGCCGGGCTGGCCGGGGGTGCGGCCCCGGCCCAGGTGCCCACGGCCGCGCGCGAGGTCGTCGGTGAGCTCCGCCGGCAGGTGCGCTTCGGCGTCCACCTGGTCCTCTACGCCGGGCCGGTGTTGCGCTGTGCCGACGTCGACCCCGACCACCCGCTCCGCTCGACCGAGGAGGTGGAGCGTCACCTGCACGCCACCGCCGTCGGCAAGCTCCTCCTCGCCGAGCAGCCCGACTGGCGCGACGTCGTCCCGCCGCGGCGGCTGCTGCGGCTCACCGCGCGCACCGTGACCCGGCCGGCGGAGCTCGAGGCCGAGCTGCGGGTGATCGGCGAGCGGGGGACGGCGGTGCAGGCGGGGCAGTTGCACGAGGGGGTCTCCTGCGCGGCGGTCCCCGTCCGCGCACCGTCGGGCGTGCTGGTGGGGGCGATCGCGGTGACCGGCCCCGGTGAGGACGAGACGGTCGCCGCCGGCCGCGCCGCGTTCGCCGCCCCGTACGCCGACCGGCTGGGTCCGCTGCTCGGCTGAGCCGGTCGCGGGCCGGCCGGTGCGGGCTACTTGAAGGCGTCCTTGACCTTCTCGCCGGCCTGCTTGAGGTTGCTCCGGGCCTGGTCGCCCCTGCCCTCCGCCTCGAGGCCGGGGTCGTCGGTGGCCCGGCCGAGGGCCTCCTTGCCCT
The DNA here is from genome assembly GCF_054050175.1 of Geodermatophilus sp. SYSU D00697. Taxonomy (NCBI): domain Bacteria; kingdom Bacillati; phylum Actinomycetota; class Actinomycetes; order Geodermatophilales; family Geodermatophilaceae; genus Geodermatophilus; species Geodermatophilus sp. SYSU D00697. Next base: position 22,138 of record NZ_JBJGYV010000047.1, on the reverse strand, counting down.
TGCCGGCCAGCTCGTCGAGCTTGTTGCTGATCTTCTTCTCGGTGCTCATGCCGATCTGGCTACCCGCCCGGCGTCGCAGCATGCCGGTCGGCGCTCAGGCGGCGGCGGTCGGCTGGGGGAACAGCCGGCGCAGCACGTCCGACAGGGTGATCACGCCGAGGACCGAGCCGCCGTCGGTGACGACCGCCAGGTGGTTGCGGGTCTCCCGCATCGCCCGGAGCGCGGCGTGGACGGTGGTGCCCGCCTCGAGGGCGAAGACCGGCCGGGCGAAGGGCGCCACGGGCGCGTCCTGCGCTGCGGTGAGGGTGTCGCGGACGTGGACCACGCCGGTCAGCCGGGCACGGGTCCCGAGCAGGATGCGCAGGTGCCCGGTGCGCCGGGTGAGCGCGCGGACCGCGCCGACGGGCGCGTCCGCGGGTACCGACGCCAGCGGCGCGCCCGGCACGACCAGCTCGCGGACGGTCATCTGCTCCAGCTCCAATGCGCCGGAGATCTGCTGGGAGAAGCTCGCGTCCAGCGCGCCGACGTTGGCCGAGTGCTCCACCAGGTGGCGCAGCGCGTCCGGGCTGTGCCCCACGGCGAGCTCGTCGGCCGGTGCGACGCCGACCCTGCGCACCAGGGCGTTGGCTGCGGCGTTGAGCGCCCGCAGCAGGGGCCGGAAGACGGCCATGAACGCCCGCATGGGCCCCGCGAGCAGGGTTGCCGAGCGCTCGGGGTGGGCGATCGCCCACGACTTGGGCGCCATCTCACCGACCACCAGGTGGATGAACGTGACGACGAGCAGGGCGAGGACGAAGCCGGCGACGTCGGCGGCGACCAGTGGCAGCCCCCACGTCTCGAACAGCGGGGTGAGCCAGTGGTGCACCGCCGGCTTGCTGACCGCGCCGAGGGCGAGCGTCGCCGCGGTGATGCCCAGCTGCGAGCCGGCCAGCAGCAGCGTCAGCTCGGAGGAGTTGCGCAGCGCCGCCCGGGCCGAGCGGCTGGTGGGGGCGGCCTCCTCCAGCCGGTGCCGCTTGGCGGCCAGCGCGGCGAACTCCACCGCCACGAAGAACGCGCTCAGCGCGACGATGACCGCCGTCGCGGCGAGCACGACCCACGGGTCGTCGCTCATCGGGGGCTCTCCTCGCTGGTCGCGGTCGCGTGGCCGGTGTCGGTGGGGGCGGTGGCGGTGGGGGACTCCGCCCGGCCGGGCAGTTCCAGGCGCACCCGCGAGGGCACGTGCCGCTCGACGGCGAGCACCTCGACCTGCACCTCCCGCGGAGCCGGTTCGTCGGCGTGGACCAGGTCCCCGGGGTCGGGGGGCAGCTCGACGGTCAACCGTGTGCCGGGCTCGGGCAGGGTCCCGGCGGCCGCGATGACCAGGCCGGCGATCGTCTCGTAGTGCCCGCGCGGCAGGTCGACGGCGAGGGCACGCTCGACCTCGTCGACGTGCACGTCGCCGGCCATCTCCCACACGCCGTCGCCCTCGACGGGCACGTACTCGGGGTCCACGTCGGCGTCGTGCTCGTCGGTGATCTCACCGACCAGCTCCTCGGCGAGGTCCTCCAGTGTGATGACGCCGGCGAAGCCGCCGTACTCGTCGATGACGCAGGCCATCTGGTTGGCGGTGTCGGCGAGCTGGCGGAGCGCGTCGGGGAGCGAGGTGAACGTCGACACGACCAGGCACTCGCGGGCGATGGCGGTCACCGGTGCGGTGTCCGGTTCGGTGGTGCCCAGCAGGTCGGCCAGGTGCACCACGCCGACCACGTCACCGGTCGCGGCGTCCAGCACCGGGTAACGGGAGTGCCCGGACGCCATCAGCTCGCGCAGTTGGCCCAGGGTGTCGGTGCCGGCGACGGTCCCCACCCGCGGCCGGGGGATCATCGCGTGCTCGACGTCGCGGTTCGGGAAGTCGAGGATGCGGTCGACCAGCATCGACAGCTCCGGGGGCAGGTTCCCGCTCTCCCGGGACTCCTCGACGATGTGCTCGAGGTCGCGGGCGGTCGCGGCGTGCTCGACGTCGTGCACCGGCTCGATCCGCAGGGCGCGCAGCAGCAGGTTCGACGCCTGGTCGAACACCCAGATGAGCCAGCCGAGCACCTTCAGGTAGACGGTGGTGGAGGCGGCCAGCCAGCGGGCGACCGGCTCCGGGCGGGCGATGGCCAGGTTCTTCGGGAACAGCTCGCCGAAGAGCATCTGCACGATCGTGGAGAACAGCAGCGCCAGCACCGCGCCGATGCCGACGCCGACCGCGGTCGGGATGCCGACGCCGCCGAGCAGCGTGCCGAGGGACTCTCCGATCAGCGGTTCGGCGACGTACCCGACGAGCAGACCGGTGACGGTGATGCCCAGCTGGGCGCCGGAGAGCATGAAGGAGGTGCGGCGGGTGACGGCCAGGGCGCGCTTCGCGGCGGCGTCCCCCGTGGCGGCGCGTGCGGCCAGGGCGGAGCGGTCGACCGCCATGTAGGCGAACTCCTGGGCCACGAAGTACCCGGTGGCGACCGTGATCGCCAGCACGACGAGCACCCCGAGGAGGAGGGAGAGCACCTCGGTCACCGGCCACGCACCCCCTTACCGAGCGGGGCGTGCGTGGCCTGGGGACTGTGATAAGGGCTCATGTCTCTCTTCGACGCAGGGAGTGGGAGCGGACGAAGGCTCCCTTCAACACCCAACGGAGCGCGAGCGGTCGGCGTTCCGGCACACCGCAGATGACCGGACACGCCCTGCTGACCGTCCGCGCGGCCCACCCTCCGGACAGCACCGAGTCCGCAGGCCCAGCCGGGCGTGCGGTACCGGCTGCGCGTGCGGACTCGGGTGCGGGCCCCGGCCGCCGGCCTGCGGGTCGACCGCAGGCCGGCGGCCCGGAGATCCCAGATGTCCCGGATCAGATGTCGTAGTACATCGCGAACTCGTGCGGGTGCGGGCGCAGACGGATCGGGTCGATCTCGTTCTCCCGCTTGTACTCGACCCACGTCTCGATCAGGTCGGGCGTGAACACCCCGCCGTCGATCAGGTACTCGTGGTCGGTCTCGAGGTTGTCCAGGACGGCGTCCAGCGAGGCGGGGACCTTCTCGATGCCGAGGGCCTCCTCGGGCGGCAGCTCGTAGAGGTCCTTGTCGACCGGGGCCGGCGGCTCGATCTTGTTCTTGATCCCGTCGAGGCCGGCCATCAGCATCGCCGAGAAGGCGAGGTAGGGGTTGGCCGACGGGTCGGGCACGCGGAACTCGATGCGCTTGGCCTTGGGGCTGTCACCGGAGATCGGGATGCGGCAGCAGGCCGAGCGGTTGCGGGCCGAGTAGACGAGGTTGATCGGGGCCTCGTAGCCGGGGACCAGGCGGTGGTAGCTGTTCACCGTCGGGTTGGTGAAGGCCAGCAGCGACGGGGCGTGGGCCAGCAGGCCACCGATGTAGTGGCGGGCGGTGTCGGAGAGCCCCGCGTAGCCGGTCTCGGCGTGGAAGAGCGGCTCGCCGTCCTTCCAGAGGCTCTGGTGACAGTGCATGCCCGAGCCGTTGTCGCCGTAGAGCGGCTTGGGCATGAACGTCGCGGTCTTGCCCGCCTGCCACGCGGTGTTCTTGATGATGTACTTGAACAGCATCAGGCTGTCGGCCGCGCGCAGCAGGGTGTCGAACTTGTAGTTGATCTCCGCCTGGCCGCCGGTGCCGACCTCGTGGTGACCCCGCTCGAGCTCGAGACCGGCCTTGGTGAGGTTGAGCATCATGTCGGCGCGCAGGTCGCTGTAGTGGTCGTAGGGCTCGACCGGGAAGTAGCCGCCCTTGGCGCGGGTCTTGTAGCCCAGGTTGGGCCCGCCGTTCTCGCCGGTCAGGGCGCCGGAGTTCCACGACCCCTCGACCGAGTCGATGTGGTAGTAGCCCTCGTTGATGCCGGTGGAGTGCCGGATCGAGTCGAAGACGTAGAACTCCGCCTCGGGGCCGAAGTAGGCGGTGTCGGCGATGCCGCTGCTGGCCAGGTAGGCCTCGGCCTTCTTCGCCACGTTGCGCGGGTCGCGGCTGTAGGCCTCCCGAGTGATCGGGTCGTGGATGAAGAAGTTGACGTTCAGCGTCTTGTGCTTGCGGAACGGGTCGACGAACGCGCTGTGGGCGTCGGGCAGCAGCAGCATGTCCGACTCGTTGATCGCCTGGAACCCGCGGATCGAGGAGCCGTCGAAGCCGAGGCCCTCGGAGAACGTGTCCTCGCCGAACGTCGACGCCGGGATGGTGAAGTGCTGCATGACGCCGGGCAGGTCGCAGAAGCGGACGTCGACGAACTCGACGTCGTTGTCGCGGATGTAGGCGGCGACCTCGTCGGGACTGGTGAACATCGATCCTCCGGGAGTGGGCGGATTGCCGAACCGCAAGCTACGAGCCGGGAGTTGCCCGCCAGTGTCTCCGGTGTTTCAGACCGGTAACAACGGGCCGGGCGTGTCGCCGCGGTGCCCCTGACCGGTCTCGGTGGGCGGCTGCGCGCGGGTCCTACGCTGGCGGTCATGGTCAGGGACGTGCAGCCACCCTCTCAGGAGCGTCCCCGGGGCGCGTCGTTGGGGCTGCCCGCCGAGGGCCCCGGCTCGCTGGCCACGTTCACCAGCCGGGCCGGCGCGTTCGTCGTCGACGCGCTCGCCGCGGCGCTGGTCGCCGGGCTGTTCACCGCGCCGGACCTGCCGGGCAACTGGAGCCTGGTGTCCTTCGCGGTGGTCACCGTCGGGACCCTCGTGCTGTTCGGGCAGACGCCGGGCATGCGGCTGCTGGGGCTGCGCCTGGCCCACCCGCGGGCGGGGGCGCGGCTCGCCGCGTGGCGGGCCGTCGTCCGGACGGCGCTGCTCATGCTGCTGCTGCCCGCCCTGGTGGTGGACGCCGACGGCCGCGGCCTGCACGACCGGCTGACCGACACCGCCGTCGTCCGCGCCTGACCGCCCGGCGATCCCCGGCGCGGCCGGGCGCCCGTCCCGGCTCCCACACGCGACGAGGGCCCGTGCCGATCGGCACGGGCCCTGGTCACGTCGTCGTCCTACCTCCGGCGGACCTGGCGCTGGCTGACCGACATCTGCCGGCCGCCGGGCAGCGGGCCGCCGGGGACCGGCATGCGGGGGCCGCCGAGGGCCGACAGCCGCTTGCGCAGGGCGTTGAGCTGGCCGCCGTCGAGGTTGCGGGGCAGCTTCATGACGTGCGCGCTGAGCTTGCGCAGCGGCACCTGCCCCTCCTCGTCCCCGACGAGGATGTCGTAGATGGGGGCGTCGCCGGCGATCCGCGCGACCTTCTTCTTCTCCTGCGCCAGCAGCGGGCGCACGCGGGAGGCCGCGCCCTCGCCGACCAGGATCACGCCGGGCCGACCGAGCACCCGGTGGACGGCGTCCAGCTGCGTGGTGCCGGCGACGCCCGAGCTGACCTGCCAGTCGCCGCGCATGCCCTCCAGGACCCAGGCCGCCGCGCCCGGCTGGCCCTCGACCTGCCGGTACGCCGACCCCTGCGCGCGCCGGCCGAAGACGATCAGCGCGGCCAGCGCGCCGAGGATGACCGCCAGCGGGATGAAGAGGAACGGCGAGCTCAGCAGGATGCCGATCAGCTCGACGACCGCGGCGACCGCCACGAAGGTGATCAGCATCACCCAGGGCAGCTTGGGGTCGTTCTTCCGGGTCAGCGAGTAGGCCTGCTTGATCATGCGGACCTGGTTGCTGAACTTCTTCAGCCGCCCGACCTTCGGCTGCCCGTCCTTGCCCAGCTTGCCGCGGCGGCCCTTGGTGGCCGGCGCCGAGCCGGCCGACGCCGCGGAGGCGGCCGTCGACCCGCCCCGGCCCCGGGCGGCGCTCGGCCCGCGACCGGCCTTGCCGGTCGGGGCGGGGGAGTCGGTGGACCTGCTGCGTGCCATACCCAGAGGATAGGGCGCGCCGCGGCCGGCTCCGGCGGAACCGGCCGGGACGTCCCTCAGACGGAGCGGCTCAGGCCCCGCGCCTCGACGGCCTGCTGGTACAGGCGGCCGGCCCGGTAGGAGCTGCGGACCAGCGGGCCGGCGAGCACCCCGGGGAAGCCGATCTCCTCGGCCTGCTGCTGGAACGCCACGAACTCGTCGGGCTTGACCCAGCGGACCACCGGGTGGTGCCGCGGCGAGGGGCGCAGGTACTGGGTGATCGTCAGCAGGTCGCAGCCGGCGTCGTGCAGGGCCCGCATGGTCTCCACGACCTCGTCGGGTTCCTCGCCCATGCCGAGGATCAGGTTGGACTTGGTGACCAGCCCGGCCTCCCGGGCGGCGGTGAGCACCGACAGCGAGCGCTCGAAGCGGAACCCGGGCCGGATCCGCTTGAAGATGCGCGGCACCGTCTCGACGTTGTGCGCGAGCACCTCGGGCCGGGAGGAGAAGACCTCGGCGAGCTGGCCGGGGTCGGCGTTGAAGTCGGGGATGAGCAGCTCGACACCGCAGCCGGGGACGGCGGCGTGGATCTGCCGGACGGTCTCGGCGTAGAGCCAGGCGCCGCCGTCGGGCAGGTCGTCGCGGGCGACGCCGGTGACCGTCGCGTACTTCAGCTGCATGGTGGCGACGCTCTCGGCGACCCGGCGCGGCTCGTCGGCGTCGAACTCGGCGGGCTTGCCGGTGTCGATCTGGCAGAAGTCGCACCGCCGCGTGCACTGGTCCCCACCGATGAGGAAGGTGGCCTCCCGGTCCTCCCAGCACTCGTAGATGTTGGGACAGCCGGCCTCTTCGCAGACGGTGTGCAGGCCCTCGCGGCGGACCAGCGCCTTCAACTCGGTGTACTCGGGGCCGGTCTTCAGCCGGGTCTTGATCCACTCGGGCTTGCGCTCGATCGGCACCTGGCTGTTGCGGACCTCCAGGCGCAGCAGCTTGCGGCCGGACGGCGCGATCGGGGAGTCCGAGGAGGGGGTCGGGGCCACCGTCTCGCTCATGATCGCCCACGGTACTCCGAACGACCGCCGCCCCCGCCGCGGGAGCGACGGGGGCGGCGGGGAGGGCAGGGGTCAGACCTGCTTGTCGGCGGGCCCGGCGGTCGGGCCCTGGTCGGAACCGCCGCGGCTGGAGAACGGCTCGGGCGTGGTGTCCTCCGGCGCCGTGGCCGTGTCGGGCCCGTCGCCCTCGACGAGCTGCGCGTCGCGCATCCCCATGTCGGCCTCGTTGGGGGCGGAGTCGCCGGCGACGAACTGCGCGTCGGAGACGGTCTTGCCGGAGTTGCTGGGTGAGCTGGGCACAGGGTCCTCCCGGTAGCTGGGCACGGGACCGTCGCCGGTGGGGGCGGGGGTCCACAGGTCGTCGTTCTTCCGCCGCCGGAGGACGGCGAAGGCGGCTGCGCCGATCGCGAGCACGGCCAGCAGCCACGGCCAGCGGCGGGGCGCGGACTCCAGGCCCACCTCCCGCTTGGCCTTGGTCGTGGTCCGCGCCGCCTTCCTCTCCAGGGTGCGCCGTCTCTTGGCCGCCCGCTTCCTGGCCTCGGCGGTGGTGGCGGTGAGCTCCTCCCGTCGGGCGTCGAGCTGCTCGAGGGCGTTGTGCAGGCCCGCGGTGATGGACTCGCGGGTGTGCTCCAGCACCGGGGTGACCGACTCCCGCGCGGCGAGCACCTTCGGTGCGGCGTAGGCGAGGGCGGCCGCCTGGGCGGCGGTCAGCCTCGGGACGAGGTCCTTCTCGAGCGTCTTCTGGGCCGCCTCGCGGGCGGCCTCGACGCGCGGGCCGAGGTCGGCCGCGGCCTTGGTCGCCGCAGCCTGGGCGGCGGCCACCGCCGAGGTGACGTGCGGGACGGCGGACTCGTACCGCGGCCCCAGGGCGTCGCGGGCGGCCTCGACGCGGGGCGCGATGGCCTCGCGGGCGGTGGTGACGGCCGGCGCGGCCGCGGCCACGGCGGCGGCGACCTTGGGCACGACGGCGAGCTTCGCGGCGTCGAGCGCCGGTCCGGTCGCCTCGCGGGCCGCCTCGACCCGCGGTGCGAGTTGTTCCGCCGCCGCCCGTCCGGCCTCCGCCACCGCCGTCCCGATGTGGGCGAGACCCTCCTGGAGCTCCTCGCCGATGATCTGGCCGTGCGTCTTCTTGCGGAACACGGGATGCACCTCCGGGTTGATCGTCTCGGCGGCCATCCTGCCCGCTCGCCGCGACGGGCACACCCCGAGTGCGATCTCCGGACGACGTCCGGCGGAGGGCCTCGATAGCGTCGCCGCGTGCAGTTGCGCATCTTCACCGAGCCGCAGCAGGGAGCCACCTACGACGACCTGCTGGCCGTCGCCCGGCGGGCGGAGGAGACCGGCTTCGACGCCTTCTTCCGCTCCGACCACTACCTCGCGATGGGCGGCGACGGCCTGCCCGGTCCCACTGACGCGTGGGTGACCCTGGCCGGGCTGGCCCGCGAGACCGGCCGGATCCGCCTCGGGACGCTGATGTCGGCGGCGACGTTCCGCCTGCCCGGCCCGTTGGCCATCGCAGTGGCGCAGGTCGACCAGATGAGCGGCGGCCGCGTGGAGCTGGGTATCGGCGCCGGCTGGTTCGAGGCCGAGCACCGCGCCTACGGCATCCCGTTCCCGGAGCTCGGGGAGCGCTTCGACCGGTACGAGGAGCAGCTCGCCGTGATCGCGGGCCTGTGGGGGACGCCGCCGGGGGAGACGTTCGACTTCCCCGGCCGGCACTACCGGCTCAGCGACTCACCGGCGTTGCCCAAGCCGGTGCAGGAGGGCGGCGTCCCGATCCTGGTCGGTGGCCGGGGCAGGCGGCGCACCCCGCGGCTGGCGGCCCGGTACGCGGCGGAGTTCAACGTGCCCTTCGCCCCGGTCGAGGACAACGCGCAGCTGTTCGCGGGGGTCCGCGAGGCCTGCCAGGAGGCCGGGCGGGACCCCGGCTCCATGGTCTTCAGCTCCGCCCTGGTGCTCTGCGTCGGGCGGGACGAGGCCGAGCTGGCCCGCCGTGCCGCCGCGATCGGCCGGGACGTCGGCGAGTTGCGCGAGCACGGTGCGGCCGGCACCCCGGCGGAGGTCGTCGACGTGCTGGGGCGCTACGCCGAGGCCGGCGCCACGCGCTTCTACCTGCAGGTGCTCGACCTCGCAGACCTCGACCACCTGGACCTCGTGGCCGCCGAGGTGGCCCCGCAGCTGGGCTGACCCGCCCGGCCGGGCGCTGGACCCCGCCACGCCGGCCCGGATGGACCTCGACCTGAGGTCGAGCTGCAGCGGTCCCGGTTTCCCCCGGGTCAGCGACTCCCCGGCGGGCTCCGCGGCGGCTAGCGTCGCCCGGGACAACGCCGAGTACGAGGAGGTCCGCTGTGCGGAGCACGACCCGACGCCGTCCCGGCCGTCGCAGGGCGGGGTGGCTGGTCCTCCCGCTGCTGCTGGCCGGGGCCTGCACCGCGGAGCGGGAGCAGGAGCCGGGGTCCTTCGTGCGGGCGCAGGGCAGCGGGCTGGTCCTGGACGGCGAGCCGGTGCGGCTGCAGGCGGTGAACTTCTCCAACGACTACCACCGCGACCTCGACGCCTCGCAGCTGCTGGACTCCCCGCACCACGCGGAGGAGGACTTCGGGCGGGTCGCGGAGATGGGCTTCACCGACGTCCGCTTCGCCTTCGACGGCGACTGGTACGCCCAGGACCGCGAGCTCTTCTTCGAGTGGCTGGACCGCAACGTCGGCTGGGCCCGCGAGAACGGGGTCCGGCTCGTCCTGGACCTGCACACCCCCATCGGCGGGTTCTGGCTGGACCCCACCAGCGACGCGGTCAGCTTCGACGTCTGGACCGACCCGGCGGTGCGCGAGCAGAACGTCGAGATGTGGCGCGACATCGCCGAGCGGTACGCCGACGAGCCCGCCGTGGCCGCCTACGACCTGTTCAACGAGCCGGTCACCGTGGACTCCGACGGTCAGCAGTGGCGGGACATGGCCGCGGACCTGGTCGACGCCGTCCGCTCGGTCGACCCCAACCACCTGCTCGTGATCAGCTCGCTGTACGGCGTCGAGGGGCGCTACGGCACCGCGGGGGTCGAGCCGCACTTCCTCGTCGACGACGACAACGCCGTCTACGACTTCCACTTCTACGAGCCGATCGACTACACGCACCAGTACGCCGCCTGGGTGGAGGGCCCGATCCAGGACGGCGGCTCCTACCCCGACCCCGAGACGATCCTGCCGACCGGCGAGCGGGTGCAGCTGCCCGACGCGGGCCTGGCCACGCCGCCGCTGGCCGCCGGCACGACGGACTGGCGGCTCTACGACAGCGGCGTCGTCCCCATCGACGACCCGGCGGCCGTGGCGGCCATGCCGCTGGTCCTCGCGGGCGGGGGCATGACCGGCACCGCGGTGTTCGACGCGATCACCGTCACCGAGCACGGTCCCGACGGGGCGGTGCTGCGCGAGCTGGTGACCGACCCCCTCGACCCCGACGGCACGCTGGACTGGTACTCGTGGACCAGCGGCGGCGACGGGACGGCGACCCGCTTCGACCGGCCCCAGGACGGCGTGGACGACGGCGCCAGCCTCGCCGTCACCGACGCTCCGGCCGGTGACGCCGCGGTCGCCGGCTGGAGCAACGACGGCCACCTCTTCCCGGTCACCCCCGGCAACGGCTACCGCGTGCAGGGCTGGATGCGGGGGGAGGGCGTGGGCGGGGACGGTGCTGCCACCATCGCGCTGGACGTGTACGGCCAGTCGCCCGGCGCCGCCGGTGGGGGCTTCCTCGGCCGCGACCGGACCTACCTCGAGCACGCGATGGAGCAGCACCTGCAGTTCGGGCGCGACAACGGCGTCCCGATGTCGGTCATGGAGTTCGGGGTCGTGCGGCAGGCCTTCGAGATGCCGGACAAGGGCGGGGACCGCTGGGTGACCGACATGCTGGCCCTGCTCGAGGAGAACGACCTGAGCTTCGCCTACTGGGAGTACCACGGCAGCCAGATGGGGATCCACCTGAGCCCGAGCGGGCCGCCCGGGGAGCTCAACACCCCGCTGCGCGACGTGCTGGTGCGCGAACTGGGCTGACGGCGGCCCGCCGTGGCACACCGGAGTAGGCTGCCGGGCGTGTCCGGCGGGTACCTCCTTCCCCGGCCGCGCTGATCCGAACCCGATCGGACAGCGTGGCGACCCCTCCTGCGTGAGGGGTCTTTTTCTGTCCGCCGCCGGGACGAGCACCCAGGAGCACCGACGATGAGCCAGACGGCCAGCCAGCCGACGACCGACCCCGCCGGCGAGGGCGTCCCCCCGCACCGGTACACCCCGGCGCTGGCGCAGCAGATCGAGCTCGCGTGGCAGGACCGCTGGGAGGCGGAGGGGACGTTCCACACCCCCAACCCGACCGGCCGGCTCTCCGCGGGCTTCGAGCGGGTCGCCGGCCGGCCCAAGTACTTCGTGATGGACATGTTCCCGTACCCCTCGGGTGCGGGCCTGCACGTAGGCCACCCCCTGGGCTACCTGGGTACCGACGTGACCAGCCGGTTCCGTCGCATGGACGGCGACAACGTGCTGCACCCGATGGGCTACGACGCCTTCGGCCTGCCCGCCGAGCAGTACGCCGTCCAGACCGGGCAGCACCCGCGGATCACCACCGAGGCCAACATCGCCGCGATCAAGGCCCAGCTGCGCCGGCTGGGCGTCGACCACGACGACCGCCGCAGCTTCGCCACGATCGACCCGGGCTACTACAAGTGGACCCAGTGGATCTTCCTGCAGATCTTCGGGTCCTGGTTCGACGAGTCCGCCGGACGGGCCCGGCCGATCGAGGAGCTGGTCACCGAGCTGGACGCCGGCACGCGGGAGCCGGCGCCGGGCACGAACCCGACCGGCCGGCCGTGGGCCGAGCTGGACGCGGTCGAGAAGCGCACGGTGGTCGACGCGCACCGGCTGGCCTACCTGCACGAGGCACCGGTCAACTGGTGCCCCGGCCTGGGCACGGTGCTGTCCAACGAGGAGGTCACCCCCGACGGCCGGTCCGAGCGGGGCAACTTCCCGGTGTTCCGGCGCCCGCTGACCCAGTGGATGATGCGGATCACCGCCTACGCCGAGCGGCTGTTGGCCGACCTGGACCGGCTGGACTGGCCCGACTCGCTCAAGCAGATGCAGCGCAACTGGATCGGCCGCTCGACCGGCGCCCGGATCGGCTTCGCCGTCGGGGCGGCGGGGCGGGACGGGTCGTCGGGCGAGACGATCGAGGTCTTCACCACCCGGCCCGACACGCTGTTCGGTGCCACCTACATGGTGCTGGCGCCCGAGCACCCGCTGGTCGAGTCGCTGACCGCGTCCGCCTGGCCGGACGGCACCGACCCGCGCTGGACCGGGGGCGCGGCCACCCCGGCCGAGGCGGTGCGCGAGTACCAGCGCCAGGCGTCCCGTCGCTCGGAGCTGGACCGGCAGAACGAGGCCCGTGAGAAGACCGGTGTCTGGCTGGGCGTCACCGCGGTGAACCCGGTCAACGGCCGCGAGCTGCCGGTGTTCATCGCCGACTACGTGCTGACCGGGTACGGCACCGGCGCGATCATGGCCGTGCCCGGCGAGGACACCCGCGACTTCGAGTTCGCGCAGGTCTTCGGGCTGCCCGTGGTCCGCACGGTGCAGCCGCCGGAGGACTTCGAGGGGGGCGCCTACACCGGCGCCGGCCCGATGATCAACTCGGCGAACGACGAGGTCTCGCTGAACGGCCTGGACAAGGCCACCGCGATCGCCCGGATCACCGAGTGGCTCGTCGAGCGCGGGTACGGCGAGGCGACGACGACCTACAAGCTGCGCGACTGGCTGTTCAGCCGACAGCGGTACTGGGGCGAGCCGTTCCCGATCGTCTACGACGAGAACGACCTGCCGGTCGCCGTCCCGACGTCGATGCTGCCGGTGCTGCTGCCCGAGGTCGACGACTACTCGCCGAAGACGTTCGACGACGACGACGCCGAGTCCGCGCCCGAGCCGCCGCTGTCCCGCGCCACCGACTGGACGACGGTCGAGCTCGACCTCGGCGACGGACCGCGCAAGTACCGGCGTGAGACCAACACGATGCCGAACTGGGCGGGGTCGTGCTGGTACTACCTGCGCTACCTGGACCCCTCCGACGACGAGCGGATGGTCGACCCGGAGCTGGAGCGGTACTGGCTGGGCCCGCGGGGTCCCGGGGACGTCGGCGGTGTCGACCTGTACGTCGGCGGGGTCGAGCACGCCGTGCTGCACCTGCTGTACGCGCGGTTCTGGCACAAGGTGCTGTTCGACCTGGGCCACGTGTCCAGTGAGGAGCCGTTCCGGCGGCTGGTCAACCAGGGCTACATCTCCGCCTACGCCTACACCGACGAGCGGGGCTTCTACGTGCCCGCCGCCGAGGTGGAGGAGAAGGACGGCCAGTTCCTCCACGAGGGCAAGCCGGTCAACCGCGAGTACGGGAAGATCGGCAAGAGCCTGAAGAACATGGTCACCCCGGACGAGATGATCGGGGCGTACGGCGCCGACACCTTCCGCGTGTACGAGATGTCCACCGGCCCGCTGGAGCAGTCCCGCCCCTGGGAGACCAAGGCCGTGGTCGGCTCCCAGCGGCTGCTGCAGCGGATCTGGCGGGTGGTCGTCGACGAGGAGACCGGCGCGGTCCGGGCCGCGGACGACGTGGCGCCGTCGGAGGAGACCCTGCGCGCGCTGCACCGGGCGATCGCCGGCGTCCGGGACGGCATGGCGACCCTGCGGTTCAACATCGCCATCGCCCGGATCACCGAGCTGACCAACCACCTCACCTCGGCCTACGGCGCGTCCTCGCCGGTGCCGCGCGCGGTGGCCGAGCCGCTGGCGCTGATGGTCGCCCCGCTGGCGCCGCACATCGCCGAGGAGCTGTGGTCCCGGCTGGGCCACGACTCGTCGCTGGCGTGGGCGCCGTTCCCGGTGGCCGACGAGCGCTGGCTGGTCGAGGACACCGTGCAGGTCGCCGTCCAGGTGAACGGCAAGGTGCGCGCGCAGGTGACCGTGCCGGCCGACGCGGACGCCGCGGCGCTGGAGGCGGCCGCCCGCGCGGAGGAGAAGGTCGCCGGGCACCTCGCCGGGAAGACCGTGCGCCGCGTGATCGCCGTCCCCGGGCGGCTGGTCAACTTCGTCGTCGGCTGAGGCTGCCGTCCCCGGCCTCCCTCCAGGGGAGGCCGGACGGCGGCCCTGCTGCGAGAGGCCGGACGGCCGTCCTGCTGCGGGGGGCCGGGACGACCGTCCTGCTGCGGGATCAGGCGGCGGGGACCTCGGCGGGGGCCAGCACCCGCCGCATGGCAGCCTCCACCGCGTCGATCACCTCGGCGACGGGCACGTCCCGGCCCAGCTCGGCGCTCAGCGACGTGGCGCCGGCGTCGACGATCCCGCACGGGATCATGTTGCCGAACGCGGCCATGTCGGGGTCGCAGTTCAGCGCGAAGCCGTGCATCGTCACGCCCCGGGCCACCCGGACGCCGATCGCGGCGACCTTGCGGTCCGGACCGCGCTCGTCGGCGCGCACCCACACGCCGCTGCGCCCCTCGACCCGCTCGGTGGCCAGCCCCAGATCGGCGCAGACCTCGATCAGCGCGGCCTCCAGACGCCGGACGTGGGCGACGACGTCGACCGGGTCGGGCAGCCGGACGATGGGGTAGCCGACCAGTTGGCCCGGCCCGTGCCAAGTGATCTTGCCGCCGCGGTCCACGTCGATGACCGGGGTGCCGTCGAAGGGGCGCTCGTGTGGCTCCGTGCGCTTGCCGGCGGTGTAGACCGGCGGGTGCTCGAGCAGCAGGAGGGTGTCGGGAGCGGCGCCCTCCACCACGCGGGTGTGCAGCTCGCGCTGCTGCGCCCACGCCTCCTCGTAGTCGGTCAGACCCAGCCGGAGGACCTCGAGCGCACTCACGACGTCCAGCCTAAGCCCGTGCTCACCGCAGCCGCCGGGGCTCGATGCGGGTCTCGACGGCTCCGCCGTCCGGGCCCCGCTCCACCCGGTAGGCGGCCTTGCCGGGACGGTCGGCGACCGCCTCCACCAGCTCGGTGCCCCGGTAGACCAGGCCCACCCCGTCGTCGGTCGCGTGTCCCGGCGGGAGCGTCCCGTCGGCCACCAGCCGGTGGTAGAGCGGCCGGCGCTGCTCCTCGGTGTCGTAGTGCACGCCGTTCGACGTGGGGATCAGCCCGAGCCCGTTGGTGACCGGGCGCAGCTCGGGACCGAAGGAGTCGGTGGTCCCGCCGACGTGCCAGCACAGCGACCCGGCCGACACACCGCCGAGGACGACGCCGGCCTCCCACACCTCGCGGAACACCTCGTCGAGGCCGTGCACGCGCCACACCGCGAGCAGGTTGGCCACGCTGCCGCCACCGACCCAGACGACGTCCTGGGCCAGCAGGTGCGCGCGCACGTCGGGCACCGTGGGCATCGTGAACAGGCTCAGGTGGCTGACGTCGACGCCGCTGCCCGCGAAGGCGCCGTAGACCCCGGCCACCCGCACCGGGTCGTCCCCGGTCGCGGTGCCCAGGTAGCACAGCCTCGGCCGCTCCGGCGCTCCGGCGAGGGTGACGGCGAGGTCGAAGACCGGGCCGGGCGCCCAGTCGTAGGGCCCCCGACCCCTGGACTCGAAGCCGATGCTGGTCGCGAGGATGGTCGGCGCGGTGGCGGGCACGGTCAGGCAGCTCCTCGCGAGGGTCGGACGGCGCAGGCGGGCACGGCACCGAACCTAGGCGGGGCCGCCGCCCGGCACGCGGCCGGCCCCGGAGCTGTGGACGGCGCCCCGGCCTGTGGACGACGGCAGCAGGCACCCCGCTGCTCGGCCTACGGTGCCCGCCATGCCGACGCCCTCTCCCCGCCCCGCGCGTGGACCCGCGGACGCCCCGATCGTCCCGGGCTACCGGCTCGAGCAGTTGCTGGGGCGCGGCGGCTCCGGGGAGGTGTGGCGGGCCGTCCCGCGCAGCGGTGGCGATCCCGTCGCGGTGAAGGTGCTCGTCGCCGGCGATCCCGAGCGGCAGGCGCGCGAGGCCGCCCTGCTCGGGGAGCTCGACCACCCGCACCTCGTGCGGCTGGTCGAGGTGGTGCACCAGCCGCGGCGCGGCGGGCAGCCCCGCGTCGCGCTCGTGCTCGACCTGCTGGCCGGGGGGAGCCTCGCCGCGCTGCTGGCCCGGCGCGGCCGCCTGCGCCCGGGGGAGGTGGTCACCGCCGTCGCACCGGTGGCCGCCGCGCTGGCCCACGCCCACGACCGCGGGGTCGTGCACGGCGACCTGTCGCCCGGCAACATCGTCTTCACGGCTGACGGCCGGCCGGTGCTCACCGACCTGGGCGTGGGCCGGGTCCTCGGGGAGGACGCCGCAGGCGAGGTCACCCCCGCCTACGTCGACCCCACGGTCGCCCGCGGTGGCGCCCCGGGCCCGGCCTCGGACGTCTTCGGGGTGGCCGCGGCGGCGTTCCACGCGCTCACTGGCGTCGCGCCGTGGAACGCCGCCACCCCGGCCGACACCCTGCGCGTCGCCGCCGAGGGGCGCCTGCCCGACCTCGCCGAGCTGGCGCCGGAGGCCCCTGAGGAGCTCCTGGCGGTGATCGGCCGGGGGCTGTCCCCCGAGCCGCACGAGCGCGGCTCGGCCGCGGCGTTCGCCCTCGACCTGCGGCATGCCTGCCGGCCCGAGCCGGTGCGGCTCCCGGGTCCGGGCGTCGCTGACGAGGACCTGGGCCGGACGGGGCGTGGACCCCGCACGGAGCTGACCCACCAGGTGCCGGGGAGGCACCGCCGTCCTCCCGAGCCGAAGCCGCAGGAGAGCCGGGGTCTCGGGGCCGTCCGGGCGCGGCTGACGGCAGCCCGCCAGCGCAACCGCCGGGTGGGGGTGCTCGCTTCCGTGGTCGCCGTGCTGGGCGGGACGCTGTGGCTCGGGCTGTCGTGGGGCGGGGCGTCGGGGTCCCCTCCCTCGGCGGCTCCCGCCGAGCTCACCGGCCGGGCGGCCACGTCCGACACCACGACCGCGGTGCCGGGCACGGAGGGCCGGCCGGCGGAGGCCGAGCCGTCCGGCGGGGGCACGTCGCGACCGGCGTCCGACGAGGAGTGGACGGCGGTCCTCGCCGAGCTCTACGCCCGCCGCGCCGCCGCCTTCCGCACCGGTGTGGCCGACCAGCTCGACCGGGTCCACGTCCCCGGCAGCGCGCTGCTCGCCGCTGACCGGGACACCGTGACGGAACTGGCCGCGGCGGGGGAGCGGCTACGGGGTTTCGCGCCGGTGGTGGTGCGGGCGGCGGTCGTCGAGGAGCCCGCCGACGGACGGGTGACGCTCCACGTGGTCGACCGGTGGCCGGCGTACGAGGTGGTCGGGGCCGGGCAGGAGGAGGGCCCGGCGCTGAGGTCGGTGGAGGGGCGCGGCGAGGCGGACGTGCGGATGGTCCTGCGGGAGACCGACCGGGGCTGGCGGATCCAGCAGGCCGAGAAGACCCGGTGAGTTCAGCTCCGCTGCAGGGCCGCGCGCAGGGCCGCCTCCAGGTCGCGGTGGGTCCACGCGAAGCCCGCGGCCTCCAGCTTCGCGGGGAGCGCGCGCTGACCGGCCAGGACGCCGGTGCGGCCGAACTCGCCCAGGGCCAGCGACAGCGCGAACCGCGGGACGGGCAGGACGGCCGGGCGGTGGACGACCCGGGCCAGCTCGCGGACGAACTCCGCGTTGGTCACCGGGGTCGGCCCGGTCAGGTTGACCGGGCCGGAGACGTCCGCGGTGAGCAGGAACCGGATCGCCGCCAGCTCGTCGGTGAGGCTGATCCACGGCCAGTACTGCCGGCCCGAGCCCATCCGCCCGCCGAGGCCGGCCCGGAAGACCACACCCAGGATGCGCACCAGCGGCGCGCCGCGACCGACCACCAGGCCGGTGCGCAGCTGTGCGACGCGCACGCCGGCATCGGCCGCCGGTGCGGTCGCCGCCTCCCACTCGACGCACAGCCGGGCCAGGAAGTCGTTGCCGGCGGGGGAGTCCTCGTCGACGGTCCGGTCGCCGGTGTCGCCGTAGTAGCCGACCCCGGACGCCGACAGCAGCACCCGCGGGCGGCCGGGGTCGACCGCGGCGGCGTCGGCCAGCGCCCGGCTGACCGTGGTGGTGCTGTCCAGGCGGCTGGTCCGCAGCTGTTCCTTGTAGCCCGACGTCCAGGGACGCGGCCGGATCGGGGTGCCGGCGAGGTTGACCACCGCGTCGACGTCAGCGAGGAGGGTCGGGTCGATCCGCCGGTGCTGGGGGTCCCACCGGTGCTCGTCCGCCGTCCGCGGCGTCCGCCGGACCAGCCGGAGGACCTCGTGCCCGTCAGCCCGCAGGAGGGGGACCAGCTGGGACCCGATCAGCCCGGAGGAGCCGGTGACCGCGACCTTCATGACTCTCCTCCGGGAGCGGGGGCGGAACGCGATCGGGGCCCCGGCGGGTCGCCGGGGCCCCGATCGGTGTGGATCAGGAGAGGCCGAGCTCGCCGTGGAACTGGCCGGCCTCCAGGCGCTCCTTCACCGTGCCGAGGAACCGCGCCGCGTCGGCGCCGTCGACGATCCGGTGGTCGTAGGTCAGCGCCAGGTAGACCATCGACCGGACGGCGATGACCTCCCCCAGGTCGGGGTCCTGGACGACGACCGGGCGCTTGACCACGGTGCCGACGCCGAGGATCGCCACCTGCGGCTGGTTGATGATCGGCGTGTCGAACAGGGCCCCACGGCTGCCGGTGTTGGTCAGTGTGAAGGTGCCGCCGCCGAGCTCGTCCGGGGTGACCTTGTTGCTGCGGGTCCGCTCGGCCAGGTCGGCGATCTTGCGGGCCAGTCCGCCGATGCTCAGGTCGCCGGCGTCCTTGATGACCGGCACCAGCAGCCCCCGCTCGGTGTCCACCGCGACGCCGAGGTTCTCGGAGTCGTGGTAGGTCACCGTGCCGGCCTCCAGGTCGATCGAGGAGTTCACGGCCGGGTGGGCCTTGAGCGCCTCGATCGACGCCTTGGCGAAGAACGGCAGGAAGGACAGCTTGACGCCCTCACGGGCCTCGAAGTCCCGCTTGGCCCGGTCCCGCAGCCGCGCGATCGCGGTGACGTCGGCCTCGACCACCGTGGTCAGCTGGGCGCTGACCGCCAGGGACTCCACCATCCGGCGGGCGATGACGGTGCGCAGGCGGGAGAGCTTCTCGGTGCGACCGCGGAGCTTGGTGTCCGGCATGGCCGCCGGCGACGGCTTCGCGGCGGCGCGCCCGGCGGCAGCCGGGGCGGCCTCCTGAGCCGGCGCGGAGGCCTGCTCGGCCGCGGCGAGGACGTCCTGCTTGCGGATCCGCCCACCGACACCCGTGCCGGTGACCGTGCCCAGGTCCACGCCGTGCTCGGCGGCCAGGCGGCGCACCAGCGGGGTGACGTACTGACCACCGCCGTCCCCGCCCTGCTGGCCAGGGGCCGACTGCGCCGGCGCGGAGGCCGGGGCCTGCGGAGCCACCGCGGCCGCCGGGGAGGGAGCCGACGTCGGCGACTTCGCGGGCAGCGCGCCACTCGAGCCGTAGTCCGCGCCCGGGATCTCGGTGGCGGGCTTCGCGGTCTCCGGCTCCTGCGGCTGGGCAGGGGGCTGCTCCTGGGCCGGGGCCGCGGGCTGCTCCTGGGCCGGAGCCTCGGGAGCCGAGGCGGGGGCGCCGCCGCCCGCCGCGCCGGTGCCGATGACCGCCAGCTGGGCACCGACCTCGACGGTCTCGTCCTCGTTCACCGCGATCGACAGCAGGGTGCCCGAGACCGGCGCCGGGATCTCGGTGTCCACCTTGTCGGTGGAGACCTCCAGCAGCGGCTCGTCCGCGGTGACCTCGTCACCGACCGACTTCAGCCAGCGGGTGACCGTGCCCTCCGTGACGCTCTCGCCCAGGGCCGGCATGGTCACCGGGGTGCCCTCGCCGCCGCCCTGACCACCACCGCCCTGAGCGCCGTCGCCGGAGGCCGACGCGGGCTCCGGCTGCGGCGCGGCGGGCTGGGCCTCCTGGTCGGGAGCGGGGCTCGCGTCCTGGACCTGCTGGACGGGGCTCTGGGGTGTGGTGTCGGCGTCCTCGGCCGAGGCAGGGCCGCCGCCGCCGTCGCCGGCCCCGTCCCCGCCGATGACGGCGAGCTCGGCGCCGACCTCGACGGTCTCGTCCTCGGCGACCAGGATCTTGGTCAGGACACCGGCGGCCGGCGAGGGGATCTCGGTGTCGACCTTGTCGGTCGACACCTCGAGGAGGGGCTCGTCGGCCTCGACCTGCTCACCCTCCTGCTTGAGCCATCGAGTGACCGTGCCCTCGGTGACGCTCTCGCCCAGGGCGGGCATGGTGACGGACGTCGGCATCGGGGCAGGGCTCCTTCTCGCGCTGGGTGGATGTGGGGTGGATCAGGATCAGCCGTGCACGTGCAGGGGCTTGCCGGCCAGCGCCAGGTGCGCCTCGCCGAGGGCCTCGCTCTGCGTCGGGTGCGGGTGGATGAGGCTGGCGACGTCGTCGGCCTCGGCCTCCCAGTTGTAGATCAGCTGCGCCTCGGCGATGAGCTCGCCGACGCGGCTGCCGACCATGTGCACGCCGACGACCGGGCCGTCGACGGCCTGGACGAGCTTGACGGCGCCGGCCGTCTTGAGGATCTGGCTGCGGCCGTTGCCGCCCAGGTCGTAGGTGAGGGTCTTGACCTCGCCGTACCGCTCCTTCGCCTGCGCCTCGGTGAGGCCGACGGAGGCGACCTCGGGGTCGGAGTAGGTGATCCGCGGGACACCGGCGTAGTCGATCGGCGCCGGGTTGAGCCCCGCCAACCGCTCGGCGACGAGGATGCCCTCGCCGAAGCCGACGTGAGCCAGCTGCAGGGTCGGGATGAGGTCGCCCACCGCGGAGATGGTCGGCACGTTGGTCTGGCAGTACTGGTCGACGAGGACGTAGCCGCGCTCCATGGCGACGCCGGCCTCCTCGTAGCCCAGGCCCTGGCTCACCGGGCCGCGACCGACGGCCACGAGCAGCACCTCGGCCTCGAACTCCTTGCCGTTCTCGAGCGAGACCTTGACGCCGTTCTCGGTGTTCTGCACACCGGAGAACCGGCTGCCGAGCTCGAAGCCGATCTTGCGCCGGCGGAAGGCGCGCTCCAGGAGCTTGGAGGAGGCCTCGTCCTCGAGCGGGACCAGGTGGGGCAGGGCCTCGATGATGGTCACGTCGACGCCGAAGGACTTCCACGCGCTGGCGAACTCGCAGCCGATGACGCCGCCGCCGAGGATGATCGCCGAGGCCGGGACCCGGTCCAGGTTCAGTGCGTGGTCGCTGGTGATGACGCGGGTGCCGTCGACCTCGAGGCCGGGCAGCGAGCGCGCGTAGGAGCCGGTGGCCAGCAGGATGTGCTGGCCCTCGTACCGCTGCCCGTTGACCTCGACGGCGGTCGGGGAGACCAGGCGGCCCTCACCCTCGACATAGTTGATCTTGCGGCTCTTGATCAGGCCCTGCAGACCCTTGTAGAGCCGGGAGATGACGCCGTCCTTGTAGCCGTTGACGCCGTCCATGTCGATGCCGGCCAGGGAGGTCTTGACGCCGAACTGCTCGCCCTCGCGGGCCAGGTCGGCGACCTCGCCGGCGTGCAGCAGGGCCTTGGTCGGGATGCAGCCCCGGTGGAGGCACGTCCCGCCGACCTTGTCGCGCTCGATGAGGACGACGGACATGCCGAGCTCGGCCGCCCGCAACGCGGCGGCGTAGCCACCCGAGCCACCACCGAGGATGACCAGGTCGGCGGGGGAGGTGGGTGCGCTCACGAGATCTCCTCGAATGCTGGTGTCCCGTCCCGTTCACACGGGCGGGGGATGGTCCAGGGCTCATCCTGCCACTCCGGGAACGCGCGGGCTCAGAGCACCGTTGCCAGCGCGGACGTCGCGGCCCGAGGCGGGCCGCCTCGGGGCACGAGGAGGACGGATGGGGCTGTTCGGGCGCAGGCGGGGCAGGGCGCAGCGCGGTGACGGGAACCGTCCCGCGACGCTGGACCGCGGCGCGGCGCGGGCGGACCTCGCGCACCTGGAGCGGTTCGTCGCGACCCGCCGCGGGGTGGAGGGGTACGTCGAGCCCCGCACCGCCGTCACCGAGACGACGATCGTGCTGGTCGCCGCGGACGGCGAGTGGACGCGGCGGCGGATCGACGGGCCCGACACCGCCCGCCGGCTCTCCCGCGACCTCGGCGTCCCGGTCTACGACGCGCAGGTCACCGGCTATCCGCAGCGCATGCGGGACTGGTCGGCGCGCCAGCGGGACGCACGAGGTTGAGCAGGGGGGTCACGGAGGAGTCCGGCCGCGGCCCGGTGTCCCGGGCC
>NZ_JBJGYV010000046.1:0-32498 GCF_054050175.1 Geodermatophilus sp. SYSU D00697 | reverse complement strand
CAGCAGGTGCACCTGCTGCCGACCGCCGGGCTCGGCGCTGAGGTAGGCCAGCCACCGGCCGTCCGGGGAGAACGCCGGCGCGGTGTCCCGGGCGCCCGAGGTCAGGGCCCGGGCCGGCGCCGACCCGTCGGTGGGCACGGCCCACAGCCGGCTGCGCGGCTCGTCGCCGTCCAGGTCGAGCTGGGTGACGGCGACGACCGCGATGCGCCCGTCCGGGGAGACCGTGGGGACCCCCGGCGTGCGCAGCAGGGCGAGGTCGGCGGGCAGCATCGCCGCGCCGTCAGCCCCGCCTCGGGCAGCCCCGACCGCCCCTCATCAGGGACGGCGGCGCTGCTCGCCGGGCTCGGGCTCGGCCGACCGCGCCTCGACCACGGACTCCGCCTCGGCCGACGCGGCGGGCCCGAGGGAGCCGGTCCGGTCCGCGATCTCCGGCTCGGCCGGCGACTCGTCCACCATCTGCCCACGGGTCTTGACCAGGCTGGCCACCGTGGCGATCACGAGGACGCCGAGGATGATCGTCAGGGACAGCCAGATCGGGACGGTCGGCACCGCGTCGATGTGCTCGCCGCCGTTGATGAACGGCAGCGTGTTCTCGTGGAGCGCCTCCAGGACCAGCTTGACGCCGATGAAGGCCAGGATCACCGCCAGGCCCAGCGACAGGTAGACCAGCCGCTTGAGGAGGCCGCCGAGCAGGAAGTACAGCT
Organism: Geodermatophilus sp. SYSU D00697; assembly: GCF_054050175.1. Lineage (NCBI taxonomy): Bacteria > Bacillati > Actinomycetota > Actinomycetes > Geodermatophilales > Geodermatophilaceae > Geodermatophilus > Geodermatophilus sp. SYSU D00697. The sequence goes on along the minus strand of NZ_JBJGYV010000046.1, from coordinate 31,794 downwards.
GCCGCAGCCCCATGAGCGCGAACACGTTGGCCGTGAAGACGATGAACGGCTCCCTGGTGAGCCCGAAGATCGCCGGGATGCTGTCCAGCGCGAACACCAGGTCGGTCGTCCCGAGGGCCAGGAACACCACGATCATCGGCGTCCACAGCTTCTTGCCGCGCTCGGTGACCCGCAGCTTGCTGCCCTCGAACTCCGAGGTCATCGGCAGCACCCGGCGCATCTGCCGGATGAGCGCGTTCTCCTCGTAGTCCTCGTCCTCGCCCCGGTGCCGGACCAGGTTGATCGCGGTGTACACGAGGAAGGCACCGAAGATGTAGAAGACCCAGGTGAAGCGCGCGATGAGCGCGGCCCCCAGCAGGATGAAGATCCCGCGGAGCACCAGGGCGATGATGATCCCGACCATCAGGACCTCCTGCTGGAGGTGCCTGGGCACGCGGAACCGCGCCATGATGATCACGAAGACGAACAGGTTGTCGACCGACAGGCTGTACTCGGTCAGCCAGCCCGCGTAGAACTCCGTCGCGAACTGCGCGTCGGTGACCGCCCAGAAGACCGCCCCGAAGACCAGGGCCAGCCCCACGTAGAAGCTGACCCACAGGCCCGCCTCCTTGAAGGAGGGCTCGTGGGGACGACGGGCGACGATCGCGAGGTCGGCGAGCAGCAGGACCGTGAGGCCCACGAACGTCGAGACCTCGAACCAGACCGGGAGCTCGTGCACGGTTCAGGACTCTACGGGCAGCGCCGGACCGGGACCGCCCGGGACTCCGGTTGCCAGTGCCCCGGCGAGGGCCCGGACGGAGGCACGCAGCGCGGCGGTGTCCCGGCGTCCGAGGGCGCCCACCACGCGGTCGAGCACCCGGATCCGGACACCCTCCGCCTGCTGGAGCACCACCCGCCCGGCCTCGGTCACCTCGAGGACCGCGGAGCCGGGCGCGAGGGCCGGCGCGTCGGGGTGCGGGGCGCGGTGCAGCAACCCGCGCCGGACCAGCGCCTCGGTCGTGGCGTCGGCGGCGTGGTCGACCTGCCCGGTGCGGCGCGCGACCTCCCGGGGGTGGCGGGCGCCGTCGGCGACCGCCTGCAGGGCCTCGATCTCGCCACGGCGCACGCCGGTGACCTCCTGCATCGTCTCGACCAGCCGGTCGGTGGCCCGGGCGATGCCGGCGAGCTCGTCGACCAGGTCCACGACGGCCGTCAGCCGCTCGCCGGGCGGCTCGGCCGCGCGCGGACCCCGCGCGACCCCCACGGCGCTCACCGGGTCACCGAGCCGGTGTCGACGGCCTCGTGCGGGTCCGTCACCGGGCGGGCGTCCGTACCGCGCGCCGGGTCGGCGTCCTGGGGCGACCGCGGGTCGGCGTCCGTGCCTCCGGCCGGGTGGCTGACGGTGCCGCGGGCCGCGACTGTGTCGTCGGCGGGCAGGGGGTCACGGTCAGGGCCGGCGGCCGCGGCGCGCCGGTTCCGGGCCAGGCTGGCCACGGTCGTGACCACCAGCGTCAGGAGGATGACCGCCAGGGACAGCCAGGTCGGGATCTCCGGCACCACGGTCACGTGCTCGCCGCCGTTGACGAACGGCAGCTCGTTGGTGTGCAGCGCGTGGATGACCAGCTTGACGCCGATGAAGCCGAGGATGACCGCGAGCCCGTAGGAGAGGTAGACGAGCCGGTCGAGCAGGCCGTCGAGCAGGAAGAACAGCTGTCGCAGGCCGAGCAGCGCGAAGGCGTTGGCGGTGAAGACCAGGTAGGTCTCCTGGGTGAGCCCGAAGATCGCCGGGATCGAGTCGACGGCGAACAGGATGTCGGCGCTGCCGATGGCGATCAGCGCGATCGCCAGCGGGGTGATGTACCGCTTGCCCTTGATCTTCGTGGTCATGCGGTCACCGGAGTAGTCCTCGGTGGTCGGCAGCAGCCGGCGCGTGAGGCGGAGGACGCCGTTCTCCTTGAAGTCCTCGTCGTGGGTGTGGCCGCCCTTGGCCTGCAGGTAGGCGGTGTAGACCAGGAACGCGCCGAAGACGTAGAAGATCCAGCTGATGTTCTCGATCGCCGCGGCGCCGACGAAGATCAGCGCCGTCCGCAGGACGAGGGCGAAGGCGATGCCGAACAGCAGCACCTTCTGCTGCAGCTCCCGGGGCACCGCGAAGCTGCTCATGATCAGGACGAAGACGAAGAGGTTGTCGACCGAGAGGCTCTTCTCGGTGACGAAGCCGGCGAAGTACTCCCCGCCGTACTGGGGCCCGGCGAACCACAGCACCAGCAGGCCGAACACCACGGCGATGCCGACGTAGACCGCCGACCAGGTGGCCGACTCGCGCAGGGTCGGGGCGTGCGGCGTGCGGACGTGGCCGACGAAGTCGAACACGAGCATCCCGACGATGGCGGCGACGGTGACCGCCCAGATCCAGAAGGGGACGTCCAAGAGTGAGTACCTCCGGTACTGGCGAATGTGTCAGTGCCGGAGGTCTCTCCCGCCGCGGCCGCGACCGGCAGGACCGGAGATCCGCAGACCCCGTGATGACGACCCCGCCGCGTAGGGATACTCCCCTCCACGTGCAGACCCCGGTGGCGGGCAGGCGTCATCGCCGGCTCACACCGTGGATCCAGGACGTCGAACGAACCGGCGGCCGGGGAGGTTCCCGCCGCTCCGGGGCGGCCGGTCAGGCATCGTCCGGCGGGGCTCCCGGCGCGGTCAGTGCGCCGCGGGACGCCGGCTCCGCGGCAGGGCGGCGACGATCGCGTCGTAGGAGGCGTCGACCAGCTCGCGGACCTCGTCGTCGGGAACCGGTCCGGTCCAGTCGACGGCGATCCAGCCGTAGCGGCCGATGTAGGGACTCGTGGTGATCGCGCCGGGGTACCGGTCCCGCCACTCCGCGGCCTCGGCGGCATCGCGACCGCACTTCACCCCGACGGTGCCGGTGTCCAGGCCGAGGAACGCGAACGCCTTGCCACCCACCTTGGCGACCAGCTCGGCCTCGCCCCAGGGGTGGGTCTCCTCCGCGCCCGGCTTGGCCAGGCAGCAGGTGACCAGTTCCTCACGCTCCACGGCTCTCCTCCCCGCCCCGCTTCAGGGTCCCGCGCCCGAGCTCGCGAGGGAGAGGACCACGCCGTCCTCACCCCTCGCAGGCTCGGGGCGAGCCTCCGGACGCGGCCGCTCAGGCGTGCGCGGCGTCCAGCTGGCGCAGCTCCTTCTTCAGCTCGGCCAGCTCGTCGCGCAGCCGGGCGGCGACCTCGAACTGCAGCTCCCGCGCGGCGGCGAGCATCTGGTCGTTCACCTGGGCGATGAGGTCGGCCAGCTCGTTGCGCGGCAGGCCCTGGACGTCGATGGACCCGGCCTTGCCCGCCTTCTTCGACGACAGGCCCGGCACCGGCGCCTTGCCGCGGGACTGCTGCCGGCCCGACCCGCCGATGAGCTCGGTGGCCTCGGCGTCCTCCGCCTCGCGGTAGATGCCGTCGAGGATGTCGACGATCTTCTTCCGGAGCGGCTGCGGGTCGATCCCGCGCTCGCGGTTGTAGGCGATCTGCTTCTCACGCCGCCGGTTGGTCTCCTCGATCGCCTGGGCCATCGAGGGGGTGATCGTGTCGGCGTACATGTGCACCTGGCCGGAGACGTTGCGGGCGGCGCGGCCGATGGTCTGGATGAGCGAGGTACCCGACCGGAGGAAGCCCTCCTTGTCGGCGTCCAGGATGGCCACCAGGGAGACCTCGGGCAGGTCCAGGCCCTCGCGCAGCAGGTTGATGCCGACCAGGACGTCGTACTCGCCCTGCCGGAGCTCGCGCAGCAGCTCCACCCGGCGGAGGGTGTCCACCTCGGAGTGCAGGTAGCGCACCTTGATGCCGAGCTCGAGCAGGTAGTCGGTGAGGTCCTCGGCCATCTTCTTGGTCAGGGTGGTGACCAGGACCCGCTCGTCGCGCTCCGTGCGCAGCCGGATCTCGTGCACCAGGTCGTCGATCTGGCCCTTGGTCGGCTTGACCACGACCTCGGGGTCGACCAGCCCGGTCGGGCGGATGACCTGCTCGACGACGTCCCCCTGCACCCGGCCGAGCTCGTAGGGGCCGGGGGTGGCCGACAGGTACACCGTCTGGCCGATCCGGTCGGTGAACTCCTCCCACTTCAGCGGGCGGTTGTCCATCGCCGAGGGCAGCCGGAACCCGTGTTCGACGAGGGTCCGCTTGCGGCTCATGTCGCCCTCGTACATGCCGCCGATCTGCGGCACGGTCACGTGGGACTCGTCGATGACCAGCAGGAAGTCGTCGGGGAAGTAGTCGAGCAGACAGGCTCCGGCGCTGCCGGCGGCACGGCCGTCGATGTGCCGCGAGTAGTTCTCGATGCCGGAGCAGAACCCGACCTGGCGCATCATCTCGATGTCGTAGGTGGTGCGCATGCGCAGCCGCTGGGCCTCCAGCAGCTTCCCCTGCCGCTCGAGCTCGGCCAGCCGCTGCTCGAGCTCGGCCTCGATGGAGGCGATCGCGCGCTCCATGCGGTCGGGGCCGGCGACGTAGTGGGTGGCCGGGAAGACGAACAGCTCGTCGACCTCGCGGACGACCTCCCCGGTCAGCGGGTGCAGGTAGTACAGCCGCTCCACCTCGTCGCCGAACATCTCGATGCGGACGGCGAGCTCCTCGTACACCGGGAACACCTCGATGGTGTCCCCGCGGACCCGGAACGTGCCGCGGGTGAAGGACAGGTCGTTGCGGGTGTACTGCTCGGTGACCAGGGTGCGCAGCAGCTCGTCGCGGTCGCGCTCCTCCCCCACCGAGATCTTCAGCGCCCGCTCGACGTACTCCTCGGGCGTGCCCAGGCCGTAGATGCACGAGACGGTGGCCACCACGACGACGTCCCGGCGGGTGAGCAGGCTGTTCGTCGCCGAGTGCCGCAGCCGCTCGACCTCCTCGTTGATCGAGGAGTCCTTCTCGATGTAGGTGTCGGTCTGCGGGACGTAGGCCTCGGGCTGGTAGTAGTCGTAGTACGAGACGAAGTACTCGACGGCGTTGTCCGGCAGGAGCTCCCGGAACTCGTTGGCCAGCTGCGCGGCGAGGGTCTTGTTCGGCGCCATGACCAGCGTGGGGCGCTGCACCTGCTCGATCAGCCAGGCCGTCGTCGCCGACTTGCCGGTACCGGTGGCCCCGAGGAGGACGCTGTCCTGCTGCCCGGCCTCGACCCGCTCGGCGAGCGCCTGGATGGCGGCCGGCTGGTCGCCCGAGGGCTCGAACTCGCTGACGACACGGAAGCGCCCCTGGGTGGGACGGAGGTCGGTGGCTGCGCGCACGCCGACGACGGTACGACGGGGGTGTGACAGGACGGCGTACCTGCGACCGCCGCGCACTCCTGGGACGGGCGTGACCGACCGGCTGGCCGACGGTGCTTGCCATGGGGTACGGGCGCCCCTAGCGTCCCCGTTCGCAGGAGCGGTCAGCGTCGAGGACCAGCGCCACCCGAGGCCACTGCCCGGGCGAGGTCGGACCCCGGCGTCGCTGCCCCGGCCGGACCTGCGCACGACGGCCCCCGTGGGAGACCCCGCGGGGGCCGTCGTCGTCCCTGCCGGCCGCGGTGACGGAGATCTCCACGCCGCCGAGCACCGGAGGGTTGGGCGACCGCGGGCGCGGGCAACGGGGACGGCGGAGCAGCACGCACCGACCTCCCCGCCGACGCCCCGCGGCCGGGAGGCCACCGGCCCCCACCCGCCCGGGGGCGCCAAGCAGGAGGACCTCGTTCATGACCCAGGTGTGGCCCGGCGCCGCCTATCCCCTCGGCGCCACGTTCGACGGCACCGGCACCAACTTCGCGATCTTCAGCGAGGTGGCCGAGAAGGTCGAGTTGTGCCTGATCGACGACGACGGCTCCGAGGAGCGCATCCGGCTGCCGGAGATGGACGGCTTCGTCTGGCACGCGTTCCTGCCGGGCATCCAGCCCGGACAGCGCTACGGCTACCGCATCCACGGCCCGTACGACCCGGCGCAGGGGCTGCGCTGCAACCCCAACAAGCTGCTGCTCGACCCCTACGCCAAGGCCGTCGACGGTCAGGTGGACTGGGACCCGTCGGTCTTCGGCTACGACTTCGACTCCGGCGAGCGCAACGACGAGAACTCGGCCGCGCACATGCCGAAGTCCGTCGTCGTCAACCCCTACTTCGACTGGGGCGTGGACCGGCCGCCGCGGACGCCGTACCACAAGACCGTCATCTACGAGGCCCACGTCAAGGGCCTGACGATGACCCACCCCGACGTGCCCGAGGACCTGCGCGGCACCTACGCCGGCATCGCGCACCCGGCGGTGATCGACCACCTGCAGTCCCTCGGCGTCACGGCGATCGAGCTCATGCCGGTGCACCAGTTCGTGCAGGACGACACCCTCCAGCAGAAGGGCCTGCGCAACTACTGGGGCTACAACACGATCGGCTTCTTCGCCCCGCACAACGAGTACGCCAGCAACACCGACAACGGCATGCAGGTGCAGGAGTTCAAGGGGATGGTCCGGACCCTGCACGAGGCGGGGATCGAGGTCATCCTCGACGTCGTCTACAACCACACCGCCGAGGGCAACCACCTGGGCCCGACGCTGTCGTTCAAGGGCATCGACAACCGGGCGTACTACCGCCTGGTCGAGGACGACCCGCAGTACTACATGGACTACACGGGCACCGGGAACTCCCTGAACGCCCGCACCCCGCAGGCGCTGCAGCTGATCATGGACTCGCTGCGCTACTGGGTCACCGAGATGCACGTCGACGGCTTCCGCTTCGACCTCGCCTCGACCCTTGCCCGCGAGCTGCACGCCGTCGACCGGCTCTCGGCCTTCTTCGACCTGGTCCACCAGGACCCGGTGGTCAGCCAGGTGAAGCTCATCGCCGAGCCGTGGGACGTCGGCGAGGGCGGCTACCAGGTCGGCAACTTCCCCGCCCTGTGGACCGAGTGGAACGGCAAGTACCGCGACACCGTGCGCGACTTCTGGCGGGGCGAGAACGCCACCGTCGGCGAGTTCGCCAGCCGGATCACCGGCTCCTCGGACCTCTACCAGCACTCGGGCCGGCGTCCGGTGGCCAGCATCAACTTCGTCACCGCCCACGACGGCTTCACGCTGACCGACCTGGTCTCCTACAACGAGAAGCACAACGAGGCCAACGGCGAGGGCAACAACGACGGCGAGAGCCACAACCGCAGCTGGAACTGCGGCGTGGAGGGCGACACCGTCGACAAGAAGGTGCTCACCCTGCGGGCCCGCCAGCGGCGGAACTTCCTGGCCACGCTGATGCTCAGCCAGGGCGTGCCGATGCTCCTGCACGGTGACGAGCTGGGCCGGACGCAGCAGGGCAACAACAACGGCTACTGCCAGGACTCCCCGCTGACCTGGATCGACTGGGACGCCGTCGACGAGGGGCTGCTGGAGTTCACCAAGCTGGTCACCCGGCTGCGCGCCGAGCACCCGACCTTCCGCCGCCGCCGCTTCTTCCACGGCCGGCCGGTCCGGCGCGAGGCGGGGGCACCGGTGCAGGACATCGCCTGGCTGACGCCCGCCGGGGACCTCATGACCGAGGACGACTGGGACGCCGGCTTCGCCAAGTCGATCGCCATGTACCTCAACGGCCACGGCATCCGGAGCACCGACGAGCGCGGCGAGGACGTCGTCGACGACCACTTCTACCTGGCGTTCAACGCCTCGCACGAACCAATGGACTTCGCCCTGCCCGCGGAGGAGTACGCCCAGGCCTGGACGGTCGTCCTCGACACCGCGGAGATGGGCGAGGTCGAGCCGGCACAGCTCAAGCCGGGCGAGACGATCACGGTGCAGGACCGGTCCATGGTCGTCCTCAGCGCCCCGCGGCGTTCGTGACCGAGCTCGCGAGGTCACGCAGATGGACAGCACGGCCCGACACGGGGTCGACGAGCGCCAGCGAGGAGGCCCCGTGACGATGAGCGAGCGGACCCCCAGTGAGCCGCTCAGCGAGCAGCGCCGGCGCGAGGTGCCGACGGCGACCTACCGCCTGCAGGTCACCGCCGACTTCCCCCTGGGTCAGGCCGCGGAGCTCGCCGGCTACCTGGCCGACCTCGGGGTGAGCCACGCCTACTCCTCACCCCTGCTGCGCTCGGCCGCGGGCAGCACCCACGGCTACGACACCGTCGACCACGCCCACATCGACGAGTCGCGCGGCGGGCGCGAGGGGTTCGACCGGCTGGTCGCCGCACTGCACGAGCAGGGCCTGGGCCTGGTGCTGGACCTGGTGCCCAACCACATGGGCGTCGCCGACCCGGCGGAGGCCCCGTGGTGGTGGGACGTGCTCCAGCACGGCCGGGACAGCGCCCATGCAGCGGCCTTCGACATCGACTGGGACTTCGGCGGCGGCAAGGTCCGCATCCCCGTCCTGGGCTCCGCGGACGACGTCGAGAAGCTCGAGGTGGTCGGTGGGGCGGGTGGAGGCAGCACGGACGGGGAGCTGCGGTACTACGACAACCGGTTCCCGATCGCGCCCGGCACCGGGGAGGGCACCCCGCAGGAGGTGCACGCCCGGCAGCACTACGAGCTGGTCGACTGGCGGCGGGCCGACTCCGACCTCAACTACCGGCGGTTCTTCGCGATCAACACCCTCGCCGGGCTGCGGGCCGAGGACCCGGAGGTCTTCGCGGCGACCCACCGCCTGGTGCTGGAGCTGGTCGAGGCCGGCGCGGTCGACGGCCTGCGGATCGACCACCCCGACGGGCTGGCCGATCCCAAGGGCTACCTCGATCGGCTGGCCGAGGCCTCCGGCGGCCGCTGGACCGTGGTGGAGAAGATCCTCGAGCCCGGGGAGGACCTGCCGGAGAGCTGGGCGACGGCGGGGACCACCGGCTACGACGCGCTGGCCGAGGTCGACGACGTGCTGGTCGACCCGGCCGGGGAGGCGGCGATCACCGCGCTGGACACCGAGCTGTCCGGCGGGCCGGTCGACTACGCCGAGCTGGTGCACTCCTGCAAGCGCGAGGTGACCGACGGGATGCTCGGCTCGGAGGTGGCCCGCCTGGTCCGGGTCATCGGCGAGCTGCCCGGCATCTCCCGCGAGCAGCAGACCGAGGCCCTGGCCGAGCTCCTGGCGAGCTTCCCGGTCTACCGCACCTACCTGCCCGACGGCCGCGAGCACCTCGACGCGACCGTGGCCGCGGTGCGAGAGCGCCGTCCCGACCTGGCCGGCGCCGTCGACGCGCTGCACCCGGTGCTGTCCCAGGCCGGCACCGAGGCGGCGACCCGCTTCGAGCAGACCAGCGGACCGGTCATGGCCAAGGGCGTCGAGGACAGCGCCTACTACCGGTGGGCCCGGTTCGTCGCCCTCAACGAGGTGGGCGGCGACCCGGCTCGCTTCGGCAGCACGGTGGCGGAGTTCCACGAGGCGCAGCAGCGCCGGCTGGCGCGCAAGCCGGAGTCGATGACGGCGCTGTCGACGCACGACACCAAGCGCAGCGAGGACGTGCGGGCGCGGCTCGCGGTGCTCGCCGAGCAACCGGACGAGTGGGCGCAGCTGGTGCGCCAGTTGCTCTCCCGCCACCCGCTGCCCGACCGGCCGCTGGCCTCCCTGGTGTGGCAGAACCTCGTCGGCGCCTGGCCGCTGTCCCGGGAGCGGGCGCACGCCTATGCGGAGAAGGCGGCTCGCGAGGCGGGCACGTCGACGACGTGGACCGACCAGGACGAGGAGTTCGAGGCCCGGCTGCACGCGCTGGTCGACGCGGCCTACGACGACGAGGCGACGCACGGCGCGATCGAGGACGTCGTCGCCCGGATCGCGCCGGCGGGCTGGTCGAACTCGCTGTCGCAGAAGCTGCTGCAGCTGACCATGCCCGGTGTCCCGGACGTCTACCAGGGCACCGAGCTGTGGGACCTCTCCCTGGTCGACCCGGACAACCGCCGTCCGGTCGACTACGCGCTGCGCCGGCGGTTGCTGGCCCGGCTCGACGAGGGCTGGGTGCCGCCCGTGGACGCCGAGGGCGCGGCGAAGCTGCTCGTGGTCTCCCGGACCCTGCGCGCCCGCCGCGAGCACCCGGAGTGGTTCACCGGGTACGAGCCGGTCGCGGCCACGGGGACGGCGGCCGACCACCTCGTCGCCTTCGACCGCGGCGGCGCGGTGACCGTCGCGACCCGCCTCCCGGTCGGGCTGGCCGCCGCCGGCGGCTGGGGCGACACCGCGCTGCAGCTGCCGAACGGGGCGTGGCGGGACCTGTTCACCGGTGGGCGGTACGTCTCGGACGCCGCCGGGCTGCCCGTCGGCGCGGCGCTGGAGCGGCTGCCGGTCGCCCTGCTCGTGCGGGACTGAGGAAGGACCCCCTCCTCCCCACGCCTCGGCGTAGGCCCCTGGACGGTGGCCGCTCCAGCGCGTTCCCGGGCCCGCGGCGGCGCCCTGCAGAGGGGCCGACGTCGCCTGCGACGGAGAGTTGCCGGGCGGGGGCGGTGCGCCGCTCCCGCCCGGCCTGTCGCACGGAGGCGGCGTCCCGCCCCCGTGCCGACAGGCCGGGCGCGGCACCCCCACCTAGCGTTCGCGGGGTCCGGCTCCCCGCCGGGCCCGGCGCCGTCCCGCCCAACCCCGTCCGGCGGCGACCGGACCTCTGCACGACCGTGGACGGGGGTGGGGGACCCACCTACGACGTCCTGCGCGGGGTGTGCGCAGCGCGTCTGGGGGTGAAGCCGCGATCCGCGGCCGGGCACCGATCGTCCGAACCCGACAGCTAACCCCGCCGGCGGCCGATCGGAGGACCCCCCATGCCCCAGCACGACCGATCCCGCACGCCCGCACGCGGCCTGCGCCGCGGCGCCGTCGTCCTCACCGGCGCGGCGGCGCTCTCCGCCCTCGCGCTCCCCGGCACGGCTCAGGCCGCGGAGCACAACTGGGACGGCGTCGCCCAGTGCGAGTCCGGCGGGAACTGGCAGATCAACACCGGTAACGGCTACTACGGCGGCCTGCAGTTCAGCGCGAGCACCTGGGCCGGCTACGGGGGCCACGAGTTCGCCTCCAACGCCCACCTGGCCAGCAAGGAGCAGCAGATCGTGGTCGCCGAGCGCACGCTCGCCGGCCAGGGCGTCGGCGCGTGGCCGACCTGCGGCAGGTACCTGACCGCCGCGGTGCAGGCGCCGGCGCCGGCCGCCGAAGCGGAGCAGGCCTCGCGGGCGGACCGGGCGGCGACCGGCAGCCACGTCGTCGAGGCCGGGGACACCCTCGGCTCCATCGCCGCCCGCCACGGCACCGAGGGCGGCTGGCGCGGGCTGTGGGAGCTGAACCGGGACCAGGTCAGCGACCCGAACGTGATCCGCGTGGGTCAGACGCTCCGGGTCTGACCGGACCGGCGGGGCCCGGCCGGTGCGCTCCCGGCCGGGCCCCGTCCGCGCGCGGGGCCGGCACGTGGTCCGGCGGTGTCCCGCTCCGCCGTGGACGCCCGGCCGAGCCCGGTCGGCCCTGCGCTCCCCTCCCCCGCGGACCGTGACCGGAACCCACGGTTGGCCGTCGGGTGTGCGGGCATGATCTGCCCCGATCCCGGCCCTCCGGCCAGTCCCCGTCTCGTCCCGCGTGGAGGCACTGCGCATGTCCGCACCCGTCGAGTTCTCCGTCTGGGCACCGCTGCCGAAGCGGGTCCGGCTCCAGGTCGACGGCTCCGTGCACGAGATGCACCGGGACGACGACGGCTGGTGGCGTGCCGAGGTCGAGGCCGGGCCGGAGGCCGACTACGGCTTCCTCCTCGACGACGACGAGAAGGTGTACCCCGACCCGCGCTCGCGCCGGCAGCCCGAGGGGGTGCACGGGCCCTCCCGCCGGTTCGACCCGTCGGCGTACGCGTGGGGCGACGCGGCGTGGACCGGGCGACCGCTGGCCGGCGGTGTGGTCTACGAGCTGCACGTCGGGACGTTCACGCCGGAGGGCACGCTCGACGCGGCGATCGGGCGGCTGGACCACCTGGTCGAGCTCGGTGTCGACTTCGTGGAGCTGCTGCCGGTCAACGGCTTCAACGGCACCCACAACTGGGGCTACGACGGCGTCCTCTGGTACACGGTGCAGGAGGACTACGGCGGCCCGGCCGCCTACCAGCGGTTCGTCGACGCCTGCCACCAGCGCGGGCTGGCCGTCGTCCAGGACGTCGTCTACAACCACCTCGGCCCGTCCGGGAACTACCTGCCGCAGTTCATGCCGATCTTCGCCGAGGGTGCCAACACCTGGGGCAACTCGATCAACCTGTCCGGGCCGGACTCCGACGAGGTGCGTCGGTACATCATCGACAACGCCCTCATGTGGCTGCGCGACATGCACGTCGACGCCCTGCGGCTCGACGCCGTCCACGCGCTGGTCGACGAGCGGGCCACCCACGTGCTCGAGGAGATGGCGCAGGAGGTCGACCGGCTGTCGGTGGCCGAGGGGCGCCCGCTGACCCTCATCGCCGAGAGCGACCTCAACGACCCGCGCCTGGTCACCCCGCGGGTGGCCGGCGGCATGGGGCTGACCGCGCAGTGGAGCGACGACTTCCACCACGCGCTGCACTCGACGCTCACCGGCGAGGGCCAGGGCTACTACGCCGACTTCGCCGCCGCCGGCCTGTCCGGGCTGGCCAAGACCCTGACCGGCGCCTACTTCCACGACGGCGCGTGGTCCAGCTTCCGCCGCCGGCACCACGGACGACCGGTCGACGTCGACGAGCTGCCGGGCTGGAAGTTCCTCGGCTACCTGCAGGACCACGACCAGATCGGCAACCGCGCCGTCGGCGACCGCATCTCGGCCTCCCTCTCCCCCGGCCTGCTCGCCGTCGGGGCGACGATCGTGCTGACCAGCCCGTTCACCCCGATGCTGTTCATGGGCGAGGAGTGGGGCGCGAGCACCCCCTGGCAGTTCTTCACCAGCCACCCGGAGCCGGAGCTGGGCAAGGCCACCGCCGAGGGGCGGATCGGCGAGTTCGCCGAGCACGGGTGGGACGCCGCCGTCGTGCCCGACCCGCAGGACCCCGAGACCTTCACCCGCTCGAAGCTGGACTGGGGCGAGGTCGAGGCGGAGCCGCACGCCCGCCTGCTGGCGGTGCACCGCGCGCTGCTGGCGCTGCGCCGGGCGCAGCCGGACCTGGTCGACCCCGACCTGTCCCGGGTCGCGGTCAGCTGGGACGACGAGGACCGCTGGCTGGTCGTCCACCGGGGCGCGCTGCGGGTGGTGGCCAACCTGGCCGGCGAGCCGCGGGAGGTCGACCTGGACCGGCCGGCCACCGGCGTCCTGTTCGCCACCGGCGAGGAGCCGCGGATCGACCGGACGACGGTGACGATGCCGGCCCAGAGCGCGGCCGTGGTCACCACCTCCTGACGTGCGGCGCCTGCTGCCCGGTCCGGCGGCCGACCTCGACGACGACGCCCTGGTCGAGGCCTACCGGCTGCCGCCCGGGCGGTCGCTGCGGGTGGACTTCGTGGCCTCGCTGGACGGCGCGATCACCGTCGGCGGGCGCAGCGGGGGCCTGGGGTCGCCCGGCGACAAGCGGGTCTTCCGGCTGCTGCGGGCGCTGGCCGACGTGGTGCTCGTCGGGCACGGGACGGCGGCGACCGAGGGCTACCGGCCGGTCGCGGCCGACCCGACCGTGGCGGCGCTGCGGACCGCGCTGGGCCGGTCGGCTTCGGCGCCGATCGCCGTCGTGTCGCGGCGGGCGTCCCTGGCCCCCGGCGACCGGCTGGCCACGCCCTCGACGCTGCTGGTCACCTGTGCGACCGCCGACCCCGGGCGCCGTGCCGCGCTGGCCGACGCCGGGGTGACCGTCCTGGTCTGCGGGGAGGAGGACGTGGACCTGCCCTCGGCGCTGGACGAGCTCGCCGCGCGCGGCCTCGAGCAGGTGCTGTGCGAGGGGGGTCCGGCGCTGCTGGCCTCGGCGCTGGCCGCCGGGGTGGTGGACGAGCTGGACCTGACCGTGGCGCCCGCCCTCGTGGGCTCCGGGGAGCCGCACCTGCTCACGGCGCCGCTCGCCGGCGCCGTCCGGCTGGAGCTCCGGCAGGTGCTCGAGGAGGACGACGTCCTGTTCACCCGGTACACCGTCGGCTGACAGCCCCGGGAGCATCGCAGCGAGCGCCAGCGAGCGAGGAGCGGACCGGGGCGCGAAAGCCGACCAGCAGGCACCGTCGGCTGACAGCCCCGGGAGCATCGCAGCGAGCGCCAGCGAGCGAGGAGCGGACCGGGGCGCGGGAGCCGACCAGTGCCCCCGCCGGCTGACCACCGGACGCGGACGGGGACGGTCACCTGGTCGGCGTCGACCTTCTCGGCGGGCTCGAGGCCGGTCACCTCGACGACCCGGTGCAGCGGCACCGCGCGCACCACCCCGTCCTGCAGCGGCGCGTCCCCGTCGCCGGCCAGGGTCACCGAGCGGGAGCGGTAGGTCATGTCGGGCCGGTACTCCGAGACCTCCATGCCCGCGCACGCTGACGGTCGTCGCAGGGGTGCACCGCCCGAGACAGCAGACCCGACTCAGCCGACGAGCCGCACCACGTCCCCGTAGCCGACCAGGCCCGGGTCCGCGGTGAGCAGCACGGCCCCCTCCGCCGCAGCCCGCGACACGAGGAGCCGGTCGACCGGGTCGCGGTGCACGTCCGGCAGGTGCTCGACGGCCGCGGCGTGCTCCGCAGTGACGGCGAGGTGGTCCAGCGCGAGCTCGGACGTCGCGCGGCGCGCCCACGTCCGGACGTCCGGCGTGCTGGCCCCACGAACCGAGCCACGACCTCGCCGCCGTCGGTGATCTCGACCTCCTCACCGGGGCGACCTCCTCCAGGAGCCGAGACAGGTGCGTCTTGGCCTCGTGCACGCCGACCGACGCGTTCATGTCACTTGGTCTGGTAGCGCCGACGCCCCTTCCACCGCTCTGTCAGCGCACGAGCTCCCGTGGGGAGCCGGCTCGCACAGATGGGGACCTGCGACCCATGAACGAGACCGGCCTCCGCCCTAGCGTCGCCCGTACCGGACCCGCGCGGTCCGCCCTCGACTCAGGAGGACGACATGGGCAAGGCAGTGGTGAGCCTGACGACCGGCCTCGAGGACCCCGAGAAGGTCACCGTCGCGATGCTCATGGCCGTCGGTGCTGCGGAGTCCGGCCGGCCGACCGCCATGTTCCTCGCCAAGGAGGCGGTGCGGCTGGCCCTCGACGGGGTGGCGACCGGGACCGCATGCGAGGGCTGTCCCCCGCTGACCAGCCTGTTCGAGCGCTACACCGCGGCGGGCGGCCGGATGTTCGTCTGCCCCATCTGCTTCAACGCCAAGCAGCTCGACGCGGCCGGGTTGCTCAAGGGTGCCGAGCTCGCCGGGACCGTGCCGCTGTGGGAGTGGATCGGCGACGAGGGGGCCACGACCTTCAGCTACTGAGCAACCCCAGCGCGGCCGCCTGCCGGGCGGCGTCGCGCCGGGTGCGGACGGCGAGCTTGGCGAGGACCGCCTCCACGTGGTGCTCGGCCGTGCGGGGTGACACCACCAGCCGGTCGGCGATCTCGGTGTTGGTCAGCCCCTCGGCGAGCAGCCGCAGCACCTCGACCTGCCGCGCGGTCAGCCCGGCCGGGTTGGCCCGGGTCGAGGTGCGGCGGCCGTGCGGCACCGGGTGGCCGAGGGCCCGCATCCGCCGTCCCACGTGCGCAGTCAATGGAGCTGCGCCGAGCGCCCGGGCGGTCTCCAGCGCCTCGGCGAACGCCGTCGGGTCGTCGAGGAAGGACGACGCCAGGGCGCGGTCGTAGGGCCAGCCGATGGCGCCGAACGCGTCCGCTGCCGCGGCCCAGTCCCCGGCCAGCACGGCCGCGTGCGGTGCCGCCGCCGGGCCGTCGACGTCGACGGAGCACCCGGCCACCGCCACCCACGCGGCCAGCCGGCTGCCACCCCACCGCGTGCAGCCGGTCTCCCGGGCGAGGGCCACCGCCCGGGCGATGCGCCCCACGGGCAGGGGGCCGCCGGTCAGCAGGGCGTGCTCCACCTCCAGCTCGAGCACCGGTTCGATCCGCTGCAGCTCCCCCGTGCGGTCGGCCCGGGCCGCGACGTCGGCCAGGCGCGCGGCGGCGTCGGCGTCCCCGCGGCGGACGGCGACCTCGGCGAGCACCGTGGCGGCCAGCAGCCGGGTGACCGTGGCCTCCGCTCCGACCGCCGCGCCGGCCACCCGGGCAGCCGCGTCCCACTCCCCCGCACGTGCCCGCAGCCAGGCGATGGTGACGTCGAGGTAGGCGCCGAGCTGGTCGACCTCGTGGGCCGTCGCGTACTCCCGCGCGCGCTCGGCCAGGCGGCGGGCCTGGGCGGGCCGCACCCACAGCAGCTGCGCCCAGGCGGCGTTGACCAGGGCCCGCACGGCCTCGTGCCGCTCTCCGCAGGCGTCGGCCGCACGGTGCGCCTCCTCGAGGGTGGCCGTCGCGTCCGGGTCCTCGTAGGCCTCGGTGACCCCGATGTTGACCGTGGCGTGCGCGTACGTCGCCGGGTCGCCCACCCGCTGCGCCATCTCCGCGGCCCGCCGTCCCCAGCTCCGGCACTCCGCGTGGTCGTCGGCCAGCATCGCGAGCTGGGACAGGCTGCTGCACGCGGCGGCCAGCTCCGGTGACTCGCCGAGCGGCTCGAGGACGGCGACGGCCGTGCGCGCCTCCCGCCGCGCGGCGCCGCCCTCGCCGGCGTACCAGTGCAGCCGGGACCGCAGCCGGGCGCAGCGGCCCACTCCGGCGCGGTCGCCGGCGGCAGCGAACGCGGCCGCGGCATCGTCGACCGCGGTCAGCGCCTCCGGGATCCGGCCGACCCGGTACGCCGCGGCGGAGACCTCCTCCCAGACCCGGGCCCGCTCCGGATCGGGTAGCCGGCCGGCGAACCGCGCCGCCCGCCGGTAGTGCGCACACGCCTCCCGGTTGGACTCCTGTGCCGCGGCGTGCCGGGCGGCCGGGAGTGCCCACGCGGCCAGGGCCTCCTCGTCCCCTGCGGCCTCGGCGTGGTGCACCAGGTCGGCCGGGTCGGCGTTGCGCCGGAGCAGGCCGGCCAGCACGTCGGCGTGCCGACGGCGCCGAGCGGCTCCCGGCAGCGCCCCGAGCACCGCCTGCCGCGTCAGCTCGTGGCGGAAGGCCACGTGCCCGGGGCCGACCTGGAGCAGGCCGCGCCGCTCCGGCTGTTCAGCTGCGGCCGTCCAGCCGGGGAGGACGGTGTCGAGCAGCCCCGCGTCCATGCGGGAGGGGACGACCGACACCAGCTCGACGAGGTGGCGGGCGGCCGGGTCCAGGGACGCGACCCGGCCGGCGACGGCCGCGGCCACCGACGGCGGCAGCTCCCCACGCGGCGCGTCGAGGAGCTCGGTGACGTAGAACGGGTTGCCGCCGGTGACCGCGTGCACCCGGTCGGCGCCCTCCCCGACGAGGACGGTCACCGCCTCGGGCGACAGCGGCGCGAGCGGCAGCCGGGTCACGGCCGGCGTGGGCAGGCCGGCGACCGCGCGGTGCAGGGCGTGGTCGGCAGGCAGGTCGCCGTTCCGGTAGGTGAGGACGAGGACCGCCGGGAGCCCGGCGATCCGGCGTCCGACGGTGGTGATGACGTCGACGGTCGCGTCGTCGGCCCAGTGCACGTCCTCGAGCACCAGCACCGCCGGGTGCGGCGGGGCGGCCAGCTCGTCCAGGAGCCGGCCGTGCACCTCGGACGGCGGTGCCCCCTCGGCCAGCGCCTGCGACAGCGGCCCGCCGACGGCGCCGGCCAGGTCGCGCAGGGGCCCCAGCGGACGGGGCGTGGCGAGGTCGTCGCACCGGCCGAGCAGCACCGGCCCGCCGGATACGCGGCCGGCGAAGGAGGTGACCAGCGCGGTCTTGCCGATGCCCGGCTCGCCGGTCACCAGCACCACGCTGCCGTGTCCGGTGGCGGCCCGGTCGCAGGCGGCGTCGAGCGACCGCATGGGACCGTCCCGCTCCAGCAGGTCCACGTCCGGGACGCTAGCGCCGCGCGCCCGGCGGGGACACGGTCGGCCGCCCTCTGCCGCCGGCTCGCGCGCACAGTCCCGAGGACGCCGCGAGGGCGGCCCGGGAACCCCGGGCCGCCCTCGGCGGAGTTGGTCAGACGTTCGTCTGCTTGAACTGCTCGAGGCGGAGCTCGACCGCAAGCTCAGCCGAGTCGCCCTGGACCTCGTTGCCAGCGGTCTTGGGCAGCGAGACACCCACGACGACGCAGATGCTGTAGTCCTTGGCGACAGGGACGACGGCAGGAACGGACACGCTGGTGGGGGCGCCGGCCGGGATCGCGAAGTCGTTGATCACGGGCACTGCACCAGGCTGTGCCTTGCAGTCGGTGGCGGAGCCACCCTCGGTGTAGCTCACGGCGTAGCGAGCGCTCTTGGAGAACTCGCCCTTGCCGTTGGCCTGGCCGCAGTCCTTGTCCACGTCCCACTCGTTGCCCGAGCAGCTGTTCTCGGCGTCGGTGAGGTTGATCGTGGCGCCGAGGAAGCCGTTGAGGTCACCGACGTTCTGCACGAAGTAGGGGAAGTACACGGTGTTGTTGTCGCCGGGCGCCATGTTCAGCGCCACCGCGTCCGTCGGCGTCGCGGCGGCACCGGCGGTCAGGTCCAGGGTCGCAGCGCCGGCGCGGCCGGAGAAGCCCTCGGTGTCGTTGAGGGCGGCGAACGTGCCACTGGCGCCGAAGGCGATGAGGGCGGTGCCGCCCGCGGCGGCGGCGGCGATGGCGATCTTCTTCACGGGTGTCTCCTGTCGGTGTCCCCGTCGGGACGACGGTTCTCGCCGGACCTCTGCGCGGCGAACGACGTCGAGGTTCCGGTCCCGGCCGGTACCGCGGCATCGTCAGTTCTGTTGATTCGCCACGCGGCGTGACTCCTCCGTCACACGCGACACGCCCGGCGCACTCACCCCTCGGGAGTCACGAGTCACCCGGTCGTGTGATCTGCTCCCCTTCGCGAGAACGGGGAGTTCTGGAAACGGTGTGCGACACATGAGGACAGCGACGGGCGTACGCGCCCCCGCACGCGCAGCGCGCAGCGCAGTGGCCCGGATCTCGACCGGGCGGCTGGCGGCGGCGTTGGCCACGCTGGCGGTGCTCCTGCTGGCCGGCGACCGCGCCCGGCACACCGTCCTGCTCGTGGTCGGGACGCTCGCCCTCTTTGCCGCGGGCGCGCTCTTCCTGCTCCGCTGGCGGGTGACCGGCACGCGCACGTCCTGGCACACCGGCGCCGGCTTCGTCCTGCTCGGCCTGGCGCACCCGGCAGCCGTCGCGGTCAACGCCCTGCTCGACAAGCGCTGGCCGGCCGTCGCCACCGCCGCGGGGCTCTGCGTCGCGGCGTGGTCCGCCGTCATCACCCTGCGCGCGTTCACCGACCCGGTCACCCGGCCGCGGCTGCAGCGCGCCGTCCTGGTCGCGCTGACCGCACTGCTGCTCGCCGGTGCCGCCCTGGCGCTGGTCGCGGTCGTCGGCCACTGGCCCGAGCTGGCGTGGGCCACGGTGCCGGCGTCCCACGCGCTGGCTGGAGCCCCCTGGTTCGCCGTGTCCGTCGCCGCCTGGACCCTGGACCCGCTCAGCGCCGGGGACCGCTCCTCGACACGCACGACGGCCGCGGTCGCGGCCATCGTGGGCGGGGTCACCGCCGTCGGCGGGCTCCCGGCTGTGCTGCCCGCGGCGACCACCGAGGTCCAGACGGTCCACGACCTCGGGATGGTCGCTGCCGCGCTCGCCGCCATCGTCCTCGCCGCCCGCGGCGTCTCCGACGCGCTGACCGGCCAGGAGCGCTACGTCTCGGGGCTGCTGGAGCAGCTGGCCGGGCACGAGCGCCAGCTGCAGCAGGCGCGCGGCTGCCTGCACGACGCCCGGGCGGCCGTGGCCGGCATCCGCGCCGGCTCCTCCGCCGTCCGGCACCTGACCGGTCCGGACGACGCGGCCGCCCGGACCGATCTCGAGGAGACCATCGCCGCCGAACTGGCCCGGCTGGAGCGCATGCTGCGGCTGCCGGACCGGACGCCGTCGGTCAGCGACGTCGACCTCGACCAGCTGGTCCGCGCCCTCGTCGTCAGCCACCGAGAGCGCGGGCTGCGGGTGAACTGGGCCCCGTCGGAACAGCCGCCGGTCCGCGTGGACGGTGACGCGCTGGCCGTCATCCTCGGCAACCTGCTCGGCAACGCGCTCGTGCACGCCCATGGGGCGCTGTGCCGGGTCGGCGTGGACGTCACCGACCGGCTCACCGTCACCGTCGCCGACAACGGCCCCGGCCTGCCGCCCGCCCGCCGCGCGGCCGCCTTCGAGGCGGGCACCCGCCGCCCCGGCAGCCCCGGCGAGGGGATCGGCCTGGCCATCTCCCGCGACCTGGCCCGCCGGCACGGCGGCGACCTGGTCATCGAGGATGCGTACGTCGGCACCGCGTTCCGGCTCACCCTGCCCGTGCACCGCACGACGGGGCGCCCGCCATCCGGGGCCTCCCCCGCCCCCGCGGCGCGGCCGACGCCGACACCGCCGCGCTGGGGCTGACCCGATGACCGCACCCGTCCTGCTGGTCGACGACCACTCGCTGTTCGCCCAGTCGGTCGAGATCGGCCTGCGTGCCGCCGGCATCCCGGCCGTCCGTGTGCCGCCCCGGTCGGCGGAGGACATCGAGCACGCCTGCGCCGAGGCGGCACCGGCCACGGTGCTGCTGGACCTGCGGCTGGGCACCGGCGCGGACGGGGTCAGCATCGACGGGCTCGACCTGGTCGCCCCGCTCACCGCGGCCGGCTGCCGCGTCGTCGTCGTCACCGGCGAGACCGGGGACGCGACGTGGGGCACGGCGCTGGAGCGCGGTGCGGTGACCGTGCTGCCGAAGTCGACCGACCTGGACGACCTGTTGCGGGTCGTGAGCGCGGTGCGGGACGGGCAACCGGTCCTCGACGAGGGACGTCGTCAGGACCTGCTGGCCGCCGCCCGTCGTGCGCGCGCCGACGAGTCGGCCCGGTTGGCGCCGTTCCGGTCGCTGAGCGCGCGCGAGGCAGAGGTGCTGCGCTGTCTCGCAGCCGGCATGCCCGCCGCGGCGATCGCCGCCACGGCCCACGTCAGCGAGGCGACCGTGCGGACCCAGATCCGCGCCGTCCTCACCAAGCTCGAGGTCACGTCGCAGCTCCAGGCGGTCGCGCTGGCCCGCCGCTCCGGCTGGCTGGACCTGCCGCCCGCCTCAGCCCGCTGACCCAGGGACAGGGACCGGATCGGCCACCGCCCGGGTCCCCGTGCCCGGGGCGGCGGCACCCGTCGGTGCGATCGGCTCATCGACGGCGGCTGCGGCATCCGCTCCCCGCTCCCCGGTGGAGCCCGACGAGCTCGTCGGGACGTCAGAGGACTGCTGCGGGACAGCCTGCGACGCCGGGGTGTCGGCAGTCGCGGTCGTGGACGCGCGCTGGTCCTTCTCGCCCTTCGAACCGGAGCCCTGCCCGTTGCCCGACTTGTCCTGCCCGTTGCCGCTGCCGTTGCCGCTGCCGTTGCCGCTGCCGTTGCCGTTGCCGCTGCCGGAGTCGTTCTGGCCGTTGCCCGGGATGTTCTGCTCGTTGCCGGGGTTGTCGCCAGCGTGGCCAGGTGGCGTGACCACGTGGACCTCGACGTCCTGGGTGTCGCTGAAGCCGCCGTGGTCGTGCGTCAGCGTGAAGCGCAGGTACCCGTTCCAGGAGACCTCCGACTCGTCGGTGGCCGTGGACGCGGACGCCGTCACCGACATCGGGACGTCGACCGCATCCGCTGTGCCGTCGAGCTTGAAGAAGGTCACGGGCGACCGGAGCTGGCACAGGGCCGTCGTCTGCAGGCCCTCACCGGAGGGCACGCCGATCGTGAGCGCGGCACCCCCCGGGCACTCATCCGAGCCGGGCTTCCCGACGACGGACACCTGCAGCACGACTCCCTTGCTGCCCCCCGTCTGAGCACGCACCGGGATCTGCTCGGACTCGCCGAGGTGCAGCTGGACCTTGCCGAGCCCCCACGGGACGCCGCTCAGGCTCAGCGCCCCGGCGCCGACCTCCGCCTGCACCGATGCGGTGTCGCTGAGCACCGCCATGGTCCCGCCGGCCCCGAACATGAGGCTCGCGGCGAGCACGGCGCCCAGGCCGAGGGTGGTCCGTCGCCTCACGCGACACGCTCCTGACGGCTACGGCGCACCAGCACGAAGACCAGGCCCCCGAGGACGACGGCGCCGAGGAACAGGCTGCCCCAGCCCAGCACCTGGGCGACGAGGGACGTCGTGGTCGACTCCGTCGACACGGCCAGCCCGTCGTCGTCGACCGTGACCGGCGTGGCCGCCTGACCGATGACCGCCCCCTGCGCCGGCGGGGCGGCGTCCCCCGGGACGGTGCTCGCGGCTCCGCCCACTGCGGCACCGCCGCCGTCGGCGACCGCGGCGCCACCGGCGACGACCGCCGCCGAGCCGACCCCGGCGCCGCCCGTGCCCGTGGACTCCGTCGGAACTCCTGGGTCGGCGCCGATGTCGGGATTCGCGGGGCCGTCGGTCGTGCCGTTCCCGGAGTCGTTGTCGCCACTGGGAGTCGTGCCGTCACCGGAGGTCGTGCCGTCACCAGAGGTCGTGCCGCCACCCGAGTCGCCGCCGTCACCCGACGTGTCGCCTGCGGGATCCCCATCCGAGGAGTCGTCACCCTCGTCCGTCTCCTGTGCGAGATCCTCCTCACCGACGACGTCCAGGGTGAAGGTGATGGTGTCGGACTGGGCCTGGTTGTCCGGCTTCGTCGACTCCCCGTCCGGGAAGTGCAGGCGCAGGACCAGGCAGTCGACGCTCGTGACGCCGAAGGAGCTCAGCTCCCCGGTCAGCTCCAGCGAGACGCCGTCACCGGCCCGGCAGATCTCGCCACCGACACCGGCGGCGACCGTGGCCTCCAGGAAGTCGGCCAGCTCCCCGTCCGTGGCCCCACAGCTCTCGTCGCCGGACTCGGACTCCGGCTCGACGCAGTCGTTCTCGTGCTGGACCAGCGAGCGGACGGAGACGCCGAGCCGGTCCGCCCGGGGAGCCCAGTCCGGGAGCGCGACGGTCAGCGTCTGGGTGCCGCCGGGGGCGAGCGACTCGTCCGCCGCGGCCGGACCTGCCGGCAGGAGCACGGCTCCAGCGGTCAGCAGGGCGCCGAGGACGGCGATGGGTCGGCGCACGGGCCCATGCTCACGGGCGCAGAAGGAGGTGCGCATCGACAAAATCGATGATGTCGGGGCCCGTCGCGCCGGGGAGCATCGGAGCGTGCCCTCCCCCGCCCCCACCCCGGACGCTCCTCCCGGCAGCGTGGCGGTCCACACGCTGCGCCGCGTCGCCTCCTGGGTACTGGGCCTGGTGCTGCTCACCGGCTCGGGAGCCGCACTGGGCGTGGTCGTCTACCCGATGGTCACCGGCGGCGCGGCGCTCGCCGTGCTCAGCGGCAGCATGACGCCGGGCCTGCCGGTCGGCGGGATGGTCTTCACGAAGCCGGTGGAGGACCCGGCCGCACTGCAGGTGGGCGACGTCATCACCTTCTTGCGCAGCCCCGAGGGGCCCGAGCTCGTGACCCACCGCATCATCGCCGTCGACGACTCGAGCGGCGCGCCCGTCTTCACCACCCAGGGCGACGCGAACAACGCCCCGGACCTCGACCAGGTCCCCGCCTCCGCGGTGCGCGGCGAGCTGTGGTTCAGCGTGGCGGAGCTCGGCCGGGCGGCCGCGATCCTCCACTCACCCAAGGGGCTGGGCTTCCTCGTCGTCCTCGTCTGCGCCGTCCTGGCCGTGGCGCCGGGACCGCGGCCGACGCGCCAACGGCCCGACACGGAGACCCCTCCCACCGACGAGTCGGCGGCCGCCGCACGCCCGGCCGACGTCGACACGGTGCACCTCCAACTGGCCCGCCCGGCCGTTCCGCCACCCCCGTCGCGCATCGGACTGCTTGACTGACCAGCATGGACCTGCCCGTGCTGCCGCCGGTCAAGCCGATGCTGGCCAAGGCCGTGACCAAGGTGCCCACCGCAGAAGGCATGTACTACGAGCCGAAGTGGGACGGCTTCCGCTGCATCGTCTTCCGGGACGGCGACGAGGTGGAGCTGGGCAGCCGCAACGAGCGCCCGCTGACCCGCTACTTCCCCGAGGTCGTCGAGGCGGTCAAGGCCGCGCTGCCCGAGCGCTGCGTCGTCGACGGCGAGATCATCGTGCCGCAGGGCGACCGGCTGCACTTCGAGGCGCTGCTGCAGCGGATCCACCCGGCCGAGTCGCGCGTCCGGTTGCTGGCCGAGCAGACCCCGGCGTCCTTCGTCGCCTTCGACCTGCTCGCCGTCGGTGACGAGCCGTTGATGGAGACCCCGTTCGCCGAGCGGCAGGCGCGGCTGCGAGAGGTGATCGGCGCGGGCACCGACTCCGTGCACGTCACCGCCATCACCCAGGACCGGGCGATCGCGCAGCGGTGGTTCGAGGAGTTCGAGGGTGCCGGGCTGGACGGCGTCGTCGCCAAGCCCGCCGACGTGCCCTACGGCCCCGACCAGCGGCTGATGACCAAGGTCAAGCACGTGCGCACCGCCGACTGCGTGGTCGCCGGGTTCCGGTGGCACAAGAGCGGGCCGATCGTGGGGTCGCTGCTGCTGGGGCTCTACGACGACGCCGGCACGCTGCAGTCCATCGGGGTCGCCGCCTCCTTCCCGATGGCCCGGCGGGCCGAGCTGGTCGAGGAGCTGGCGCCCTACCGCACCGCGGCCCTCGAGGGGCACCCCTGGGCCGACTGGGCCAACGCGGACACCGGGAACGGCAACGGCGACCGCATGCCGGGCGCGGTCAGCCGCTGGAACGCCGGCAAGGACCTCTCCTGGGTGCCGCTGCGGCCGGAGCTCGTCGTCGAGATCAAGTACGACCAGCTGGAGGGCCGCCGGCTGCGGCACACCGGGCAGTTCCTGCGCTGGCGCCCCGACCGGGAGCCGCGCAGCTGCACCTACGAGCAGTTGGAGGTCCCGGTGCGCTACGACCTCGCCGAGGTCCTCGCCGGCTGACCGCCCGAGGAGCATCGCAGCGAGCGCCAGCGAGCGAGGAGCGGACCCGGGCGCGGAAGCCGGCCAGGAGGCACCGCCGGCTGACCGCCCGGGGAGCATCGCAGCGAGCGCCAGCGAGCGAGGAGCGGACCCGGGCGTTCAAGCCGGCCAGGGGACACCGCCGGCTGACAGCCCGGGTGTCGTCCAGGACACATGGTGGGCGGACGGCCGTCCCTGCGGGCTCACCGGGAGCCTCCTACGCTCGTGATCATGCGCCTGTCCCGCGGCCTCGTCGCCGCCGTCTCCGGAGTGCTGCTGGCCGTCTCCGGCTGCACCTCGTTCTCCGACTCGACGACCGCGGACCCCACGCCGTCCCCCACGACCCCGGCCGAGCCCGAGGCGCGCGAGATCTCCTGGACCGACTGCGACGAGCAGATCTCGGGGCTGATCGCCGGCAGCCCGGGCAGCGAGCGGGACATCGCCTTCGAGTGCGGCCGCACCGAGGTGCCGATCAGCTACGACGAGCCGCAGGGCGCGACCATGCCGATCTTCCTCGTGCGGGCACGGCTCGCCGGACAGACCGAGCGGATCGGCTCGCTGGTGATGAACCCCGGTGGCCCGGGCGCCTCCGGTGCCGACGCGGCGATCGGCCGCGCGCTGACCCTGCCCGAGGACGTGCTGCGCCGCTTCGACCTGGTCGGCTTCGACCCGCGCGGGGTCGGGCTGTCCACGCCGGTGGAGTGCGTCCCCGACGAGCTCAAGGACCGGATCGTGGCCGCCGAACCACGTCCGACCAACGAACAACAGCTCGACGCGGTGTTCGCGCTGGCCGACGAGGTCGCCGAGGGCTGCGAGGAGGAGTACGGCGACGCGCTCGGCAGCTTCACCACGGTGGACACCGCGCGGGACATGGACCTGCTCCGGCAGTCCCTCGGCGACGAGCAGCTCACCTACCTCGGCTACTCCTACGGCACCACCCTGGGCTCCACCTACGCCGAGCTCTTCCCCGACCGCGTGCGCGCGCTGGTGCTCGACGCCGCCGTCGACCCCGACACCGACCCGAGGGCGGACGCCGAGGCGAGTGCGGCCGGCTTCGAGGCGGGGTTCGACGCCTTCGGGGGCAACTGCGTCTCGCTGGTCGCCGGTTGCCCGCTCGGCGGCGACCCCCGGGCGTTCGTCAACGACCTGCTGGCCCAGGCCGCCCAGACCCCCATCCCCAGCGCGCGCGAGGGGGAGACGCGACAGGCCACCCCGGGTGTGGTGATGACCGCGGTCCAGGCCGCGCTGTACACGACCAGCGCCTGGCCGCAGCTGGCGCAGGGCCTCGCCGCGGCGCGACAGGGTGACTCCCAGCAGCTGTTCTCGCTGGCCGACTCCTACTACGGCCGGCTGCAGGACGGCACCTACTCCAACCTCATCGACGCCAACCTGGCGATCAACTGCGCCGACGCCGACCCCGACCAGCAGGTGCCGGAGGAGGAGATCCGCACCCTCGCCGCCGACTGGGGCCAGCGCTACCCGTTGTTCGGCGCGGGCGCGGCCGCCGGTCTGTACACCTGCTCGGTGTGGGACGCCGAGCGGACCCCCGTGCCGCAGCGCGATGCGGAGGGCAGCGCGCCGATCCTCGTCATCGGCAACTCCGGCGACCCGGTCACCCCCCTGCCAGGTGCCCAGGACATGGCCGAGGACCTCACCTCCGCCGTCCTGCTGACCTGGCAGGGCCAGGGGCACACCGCCTACCCGAAGACCGACTGCGTGAACGCGGCGGTCAACGGCTACCTCATTGGGCTGACCGTGCCGCAGGACGGGCTGACGTGCCCGGCCTGAGCGCCCTAGGGTGCGCCGGGTGACCACGAGCGACAGGCCGGTGCGCTGATGGCGTCGTCGAAGGACGCCGTCGTCCTGCAGGTGGACGGGCACGGGGTGCGGGTCTCCAACCCGGAGAAGCCGTACTTCGCCGAGCGGGGCATCCGGAAGATCGACGTCGTCGAGTACTTCATCTCCGTCGGAGACGGCATCCTGCACGCGCTGCGGGACCGGCCGACCACGCTCGAGCGCTGGCCCGGTGGCGTGTTCGAGGGCGCCCGGATCTCGACGCGCGTGGACAACACCGGCGACGCCTTCTACCAGAAGCGGGTGCCGAAGAACGCCCCCGACTGGGTGCCGACGGCGCACATCACCTTCCCCAGCGGCCGCACCGCCGACGAGGTCGCGCCGGACTCGGTGGCCGTCGTCGCCTGGTGCGCCAACCTCGGCACGCTGACCTTCCACCCGTGGCCGGTGTCGAAGGGGGACGTCGAGTCCCCCGACCAGATCCGCATCGACCTGGACCCGCAGCCGGGCACCGACTTCGCCGACGCGGTGTGGGTGGCGCC
Organism: Geodermatophilus sp. SYSU D00697; assembly: GCF_054050175.1. Classification (NCBI taxonomy): domain Bacteria; kingdom Bacillati; phylum Actinomycetota; class Actinomycetes; order Geodermatophilales; family Geodermatophilaceae; genus Geodermatophilus; species Geodermatophilus sp. SYSU D00697. The sequence continues at coordinate 4,554 of NZ_JBJGYV010000046.1, read as the reverse complement.
GCACGTGCGCGAGCTGCTGGCCGAGTTCGGCATGCAGGGGTGGCCGAAGACCTCCGGCGGGCGCGGGGTGCACGTCTACGTGCCCATCCAGCCGCGCTGGACCTTCCCCGAGGTGCGCCGGGCGGTCATCGCCTTCGGCCGCGAGCTCGAACGCCGCCTCCCCGACCGCGTGACGATGTCGTGGTGGAAGGAGGAGCGCGGCGAGAAGATCTTCATCGACTACAACCAGATGGCCCGGGACCGCACCATCGCCAGCGCCTACTCCATCCGCCCCAAGCCGCACGCGCCGGTCTCCGCGCCGCTGGACTGGGACGAGCTGCCCGACGTCACGCCGTTCGACTTCGACGTCCTGACGATGCCGGCCCGGTTCAAGGAGGTCGGAGACAAGCACGCCGGCCTCTCCGACCACGCCTTCGGCATCGAGCCGCTGCTGGAGCTGGCCGATCGGCAGGCGAAGGACGAGGGGCTCGGCGACCTGCCCTATCCCCCTGACTACCCCAAGATGCCGGGCGAGCCGATGCGCGTGCAGCCCAGCCGCGCCAAGCGTCCGACCAGCGCGGACGAGTGATCGGACGCTGGACGACGCACACGCCCAGCGCTGCTCCACCGGGCAACCGCGAGCCTGCGCGGGTTTCTCGTGCACCTCTGCAGTCGATCTCCGGTCGTGCGCCGTGTGTCGAGCTGGACGCGGAGACGGTCGGTCCGCGGATGAGTTGCCGGCTCGGCGAGCGCTTCGGCTCCATCGCCAGGCCGCCGTGGCGCGGCTGGGGTCGGCCCATCGGTCAGCCTCATCCAGGTGGTCCAGCAGGCCAGAAGCCGGGGGTGTGTCACTGCAGGGGCCTCTGAGCCCTCGTGACACCTGGCCCCCTCCGATCAGCTCTCGAGCACGTCTGCGCAATGGGCGGCGGCCTGGCGGGCCGCTACTGGCGGACCGGTCGCTGCATCCGCCGCGTCGACGATGGGGGTTGCTCCCGGGGACCATCGGCCCTGTGCGGTTCCGGAGGGTCACACCAGGCTGGGCCCCCCGCGCAGCGATTCGACTGCCGAGTCCTCCGCGGGCCGGTCGACAGGGGGTGCGCTGTGCGCCTGGCGAGTTCCTCGCGACGGTCGGGGCTCGTGGTCGCGGTCGTCGCGCTGACCGCTGCCCTGAGCGTGCCCGCCGCCACCGCCTCCGCCACTGATGACCCCGATCCGCGGATCACGGCCGTGATGGACAAGCCCGCCTATGCAACTGCGCAGTGGGGCCTCCTCCAGGTCGATCCGTCCAGCGGTCGGGTCGCCCGGTCACAGTTCCCCGACCAGTCGTTCCTGCCCGGATCGGTGACCAAGTTGTTCAGCGTCTCGGCGGCGTGGGGGACGCTGGGCGCAGACCATCGGTTCGAGACGCCGGTCTACGCCGTGGGCGGACAGGACGGATCGACGTTGACGGGCGACCTGGTGCTGGTCGCCCAGGGTGACCTGACGATGGGTGGCCGCACGGAGCCGGACGGCGCTGTCGCCTTCACCGACATCGACCACACGTACGCGAACGACCTCCCGGGGGCGACGCTGACGCCGGAGGATCCCCTCGCCGGGCTGGACTCCATCGCCGACCAGGTGCGCGCGGCGGGCATCACCCGGGTCGCCGGCGACGTGGTGATCGACGACCGGGCCTTCTCTGCGGTCGGCGAACTCGATCCGACGCCCACCCCGCTGATCATCAACGACAACCTCATCGACCTGCTGACGACACCGACCAGTCCCGGGCAGCCGGCCGACTTCTCGTGGCGGCCACAGGTCAGCACGTTCCAGGTGACCTCCGACGTCCGCACGGTCGCGGCGGACGGCCCGACCGACATCCAGGTCACGACCTCCGCCGACGGTCACCAGATCTCGGTCAGCGGCACCATCGCCGCCGGCTCGCAGCCGCAGCTCCGTGTGGCGCAGGTCGAGGACGCCTCCGCGTTCGGCCGGACCGCGTTCATCGAGGCCCTCGGCCGCGCCGGCGTCACCGTCGACGCTCCGGCCGGCGGCCCCAACCCGGTGGACCAGGCACCCGACTCGTACACGTCCGCCCGGACGGTGGCCGCCTACGTCTCCCCGGTGTTCGCCGAGTACGCGAAGCTGATCCTGAAGGTCAGCCACAACCTCGGTGCCAACCTGACCCTCTGCCTCATGGCCGTGCACGCCGGGTCGACCGACTGCATGGCCGGGTTCCCGGTCGAGAAGGCCTTCCTGCAGAGAGCCGGCGTGGAGACCAACGCGGTCAGCTTCTCCGACGGCCGCGGCGGCACCCCGGAAGACCGCGTGACCCCTCGAGCGGTCACCCAGATCCTCGAGTACTGGCTGGGCACGCCGGACGCGGACCGGTTCCGCACCTCACTGCCCGTCCTGGGTGTGGACGGCTCGCTGGGCGAGTTCTGCACCTCCTGCCCGGCCCAGGGCAAGGTGTTCGCCAAGACGGGCACGGTCGCCGGCCCCGACGACCTGAACCAACGTCTCCAGATCGGCGCCATGACCCTCGGCGGGTACCTCGAGGCAGGCGACGGCCGCTACGAGGTGTTCTACGTGGGGGTGACCGGCGCGACGGCGACGACGATCGAGGAGCTCGTCGACGTCCTCCGGGACGTCGCGGACATCGGAGCCTTCATGCAGGAGGACGCCGCCGCATCGGCGACCGCCGAATGACCTGTAGGTGTGCCGGCACATGCCCGACCCGGAGGAACGACCCGGAGCGGGTGTCGGAACACGTCTCGTGACCGGCGCCGTGGGCAGGGAGCGCCGCACCGACCCGCTGCGAGTCCTCGTGAGCTGCCCCAGGCACGAGGAACTCGCCCGACAACCCACCGGCCCAGGCTCGTTCATCACCTGCGGTTTCGCCGCTGTGAACAGCGCTTCCTGGTCCCGCTCCACCAAGATTCCGGGCGAGCCGATGCGGGTCCGACCGAGCCGGGCCAAACGCCCCATCAGCGCGGACGAGTGACAGCTCGTCGACGAGCGCTCGACGTCGCGGCGATCGGTCAGCGCCGCGTGCGCACGGACCCGGAGCGGAGTCCGTTCGGCCGGCGGCGCGTCGTCGTGGCCCGGAGGACATCGAGGCTCAGGCCGGCACCGGCCGCCGCCACGATCCCGGCGAGGAGGAAGGGGACGAGGAACCCACCCGCCGTCTCGGCGAGGAACCCACCGAGCGGGGGACCACACAGCTGCGCCAGGCCGAAGGCCAGAGTGCAGCGCCCGAAGGCGCCGGCGAACTCTCGCGGGGTCAGGAAGTCCGACAGGTGAGCGGCGATGACCGCCGGCAACCCGGACATCATCAAGCCGAACAGCAGGGCCGAGACCGAGGCCAGGGGTTCCACGCCCAACGGGACGAGCAGGATGGCCCCTGCCATGGCCAGGTAGCCGCCGGTCAGCGTGGCACCGCGACCCCACCGGTCCGACAGCGGTCCGAGCACCACCCCGCCGGCGGCCAGGGCGACGCCGACCAGCGTGTACACCGCGGAGGCCTGGCCGGCCGAGAAGCCGGCGTCGTCCTCGAGCGCGGTCACCAGGTAGCTGGTGTAGACAGAATAGGCTAGGCCGTAGGCGGCGTAGCCGCCGGTCAGACCGATCCAGCCGGGAACCCGTCGTAGTGCGGCGGCGCGCACGGGGGCGTCGTCGTCGCGGTGCGGCGCCGGCCGGAGCATGAGCAGGCACAGGACGAGCGCGACCAGCGCGACCCCCGTCTCCACCAGGTAGACCGTGCGCCAGGAGCCATGGCCGCCCTGGGCCTGGAGACCCCAGGCCAGCGCGCTCGCGAACACGATCCCTCCGCCGATGCCCGAGCCCGCGACGCCGATCGCGGCGCCGCGGCGCGACGGGCGGACGACGGAGCCCGCGAGCCCGGGGGCCGGCACCCAGATGAAGGCACCGCCGACGCCGGTCAGGACGAGCCCGACGCACAGCTGCGCCGCGCCATCAGCACCGGTGAGCAGTGCGAGGCCCACCGTGCTGCAGGCCAGGCCGGCCTGGATCAGCGCGGCCGGCCGGGCCCGGCGGGTGAGGACGCTGACGGCCACGGTGCCGAGCAGGTATGCCGTCACGTTGGCCGTGGCGACCACCCCCGCCACCGCATACGAGCCCAGCAGGTCGCGGTTGATCGCCGGCAGGAGCAACGCGTACGAGAAGCGACCGAAGGCCTGAGCGACGGCGGAGGCGAGCGCCACGAGCAGGACGAGCACGCGCGGCCGCACCTGCACGACGCCACCTCCGCAGCCCTCCCGGGACGACGCTGCGCCCTGCCGTCCGAGAGACCGAGTCCACCACCTCGACGCTCGGGACGCCGGATCCCGTGCTCGGCGCCTGCGACCGGGGGACGTCGACGGGCGTTGACAGCGGTCCTCGGCCGTGTCGTCCTGGGTCATCGGCACCACCCGAGAGAAGGCCATGACTGAGCTCCTGCTCTGCGGCACGAGACCGTCCGCGAGGTCGAGGCGCTGGACCGCCGGATCGTGGCGGCGAAGGCCGACGTCCGGGACTACGACGCCCTCGCCGGCGCGGTCGACGACGGGGTGAGCCAACTCGGCCGGCTGGACATCG